>NZ_JARESX010000056.1:0-46004 GCF_046026435.1 Paraburkholderia sp. RL17-381-BIF-C
GCTTGGTGGGGGGGGGGGCGCGCTTTGAGAGTGCGCCGCGCGGGTCCGACGCTGCAAGGCTCAATGCCTCAGATGCAACGCTTCACAGCCCAGCTTCACAGCCCCGCTTTGCAGCCCCGTCTTACAGCTCCGCTTCACAGCCACCCTTCACATCAACGCTTCAATCGCCTCAAGCACCCGCGCTGTCGCGTGTGGATCGCAGCAATCCACCACCACTCGTTCCGTCATGCTGCGCAGCCATGTGAGCTGCCGCTTGCACAATTGCCGCGTTGCGAAGACCCCCTTGTCGCGCATGGTCGAATAATCGACCGCGCCATCCAGATATTCCCAGACCTGCCGATAGCCCACGCAACGCATGGACGGCATCTCGGGCAATAAGTCGCCGCGCTCGCGCAACTTTACGACTTCATCGACGAAACCGCTGGCCAGCATCGCATCGAAGCGCTTCTCGATCCGCGCATGCAGCACACCACGATCCGACGGCTCCAGCGCGATCGGCACGAAGCGCCATGCGGCGGCGGCGTCATCCACTCGGGCCGGCGCGGCCAGCAAGGCGGACATGGCCTGCCCGGTCAGCATGTAAACTTCCAGCGCCCGCTGAATGCGCTGTGAATCGTTCGGTGCGAGGCGCGCGGCCGTCACGGGATCGATCGCGGCAAGCCGGGCGTGCATGGCCGGCCAACCCTCGCGTGCGGCGTCGGCATCGAGCGTGGCACGCAGGTCGGCGTCGGCGGCAGGCAGATCGTTGAGCCCCTGGGTGAGCGCCTTGTAGTACAGCATGGTTCCGCCGACCAGCACCGGCAAACGCCCGCGAGCGTGGATCTCACTGGTCAGCCGCAAGGTGTCGGCGCGAAATTGCGCGGCGGAGTAGGCGTCGGTCGGATCGACGATATCGATCAGATGATGCGGCGCCACCGCGCGCTCTTCAGCGGTTGGCTTGGCGGTGCCGATATCCATCTCGCGATAGACCAGCGCCGAATCGACACTGATGATTTCCACCGGACGCCGCGCGGCCAGCGCCAGCGCGGCGGCGGTCTTGCCGGACGCGGTCGGCCCGAGCAGGCACGGGACGGTCGTAGGTGTGCGTGAAGTCATAGGCTAGGCGGTCGCGTGTCGCGGCAGCGTCACGTCACTGACCACGCATGAACAGCCGATCGAGATCGGACAGCGTCAACTGATACCACGTAGGACGTCCGTGATTGCATTGATCGGCACGCTCGGTCGCCTCCATCTGACGCAGCAGCGCGTTCATTTCATCGAGCGTGAGGCGCCGGTTCGCACGCACCGCGTGATGGCACGCGAGCGTGCCGAGCAGTTCGTGCTGACGTTCGGTCAACACGCGCGAGCCGCCAAATGCATGCAGGTCGGAGAGGACCGCGCGCGCCAGCGCCTGCAAATCCGCGTCTTTTAGCAACGCCGGCACGGCGCGGATCGCGAGCGTGGTCGGTGACAGCACGGCGAGGTCGAAACCGAGTGCGTCGAGCGTGTCGCGCTCTTCTTCCACGGTGCCGATTTCGATCGGGTCGGCCTGCATCGACAGCGGGATCAGTAGCGGTTGCACGGCAATCGTGCGGTCCGCCAACGCGTTTTTGAACTGCTCGTACAGAATGCGCTCGTGCGCGGCGTGCATGTCGACGATCACCAGACCGTGCGCGTTCTGCGCCAGCACGTAGATGCCGTGGATCTGGCCGAGCGCGAAGCCGAGCGGTTGCTCGTCGGCGGCGTGGAAAGCGGGCGTGGAGTAGGGCGCAGACGCGTTGTACGGCGACGGCGTATCGCCGGCCGAATCGCGGACCTCGAAAAGCGTGGCGCCTTCCGCTGTGCCGGCATGCGTGTCTTTGCGGCCGAAGAGCGCGTCGTAGAACGCGAGCGGTTGGGCAACTGGCAGCGTGCCTTGCGTCATGCGGGCCTGGCGCATCCAGGTATTGCCGGACTGTGGCGACGATCCGAAGCCGCCTGATGTACCGCTTGATCCACCACCGAAACCGCTACCGAAGCCGCCTGCACCCGCACCGGGGCTGCCTCCGCCGATGCCCGCACCGCCGAGCGGCGTCGCGCCGAACGAAGCCGGCCCGCCAGCGGATGGCGCCAGATGCGCCGCATGCCCGCCCGCTGTCGTTTCCGGCGACGCGCCCGCGTGCCGCGCCAATGCGCGCTGCACGGCGTGGAACACGAACTGGTGGATCGAGCGCGAATCGCGAAACCGTACTTCGATTTTCGACGGATGCACGTTCACATCGACCGCTTCAGGCGGCAGATCGAGAAACAGCACATAGGACGGATAGCGCTCGCCGTGCAGCACGTCTTCATAGGCGGCGCGAACGGCGTGCGTGAGTAGCTTGTCGCGCACAAAGCGGCCATTGACGAAGAAGTACTGCTGATCGGCGCGCCCGCGGCTCGCGGTCGGCAGGCCTGCGCAACCGTAGACCGCCAGCGGGCCGGCGGATTCGTCGAGCGGCAGATGCGCCGTGGCAAACGTGTCGCCGAGAATCTTCGCGACCCGCACGGGCGGCTCGCTGGCGTTCCAGTGTTCGACGGCCTTGCCGTTATGCAGCACCGAAATCGCGACATCCGGCCGTGCCAGCGCCGCGCGGCGGATCTGTTCGAGGCAATGACCGAGTTCGGTCTGCTCGCTTTTCAGAAATTTGCGGCGCGCTGGCGTGTTGAAGTACAACTCGCGGACTTCGATCGTGGTGCCTTGCGTGCCCGCCGCGGGGCTCAGCACGCCGGTTTGCGCATCCACGCGCACCGCGTGCGACGCGTCGGCCGTGCGGCTCGTGATGGTCATCTGCGCGACAGATGCGATCGAGGCCAGCGCCTCGCCGCGGAACCCCAGCGTCGCGACGGCTTCCAGTTCGGCAAGCGAGCGGATTTTGCTGGTCGCGTGGCGCATCAACGCAAGAGCGAGTTCGTTCTCGGGGATGCCGCAGCCGTCGTCGGTGATCGAGATGCGCTTCACGCCGCCTTCGTCGAGCAGAATGCGCAGCGACTGCGCGCCCGCGTCGAGCGCGTTTTCCAGCAGTTCCTTGACGACCGACGCCGGTCGCTCGACCACTTCGCCGGCGGCAATCTGACTGATCAGCTGATCGGGAAGGGGCTGGATCGCGCGCAACGGGCGTGGTGCGGGCGCGGCGGCGGAAACCGCGGTCGCGGCGTCGAGGCCGGCAGGCGTTTCGGAGAATTCGGACATGGCGAAATTATAGCGATTCGGCGCGGCAGGCTCGCGGTGCGCTCGAGCGCACCGAAGCGCGGGAGATTTTTAATCGCCGCCGGGCACTTTCTGTATCATGACGCGGTCAATTTGCCGCGGCGAGTGAGCGTTTGCCGCCATCGCCAGCTGGTCTGCTCATACGGCCATTTCCGCCACCGTCACATTCGCTTAATAAAGGATTCTCTTTGGACACGTTGCTACATTTCGTCAACCTTGTCTTGCACATCGACAAGTTCCTCGGAGACTTTATTCACGTGTACGGCGCCTGGGTCTACGCGGTGCTGTTTCTGATCGTGTTCTGCGAAACCGGGCTCGTGATTCTGCCGTTTCTGCCGGGCGATTCGCTGCTGTTCATCGGCGGGGCTTTCTGTGCGACGGGAGAAATGAACATTGGCTTGCTGATCGTGTTGCTGCTCGTAGCGGCCATCAGCGGCAATACCGTCAACTACATGATCGGGCGGGCCATTGGGCCGCGGGTGTTCAATTCGCACATTCCTTTTCTCGAGCGCTTTCTCGATCGCAGCGCGCTGCAAAAGACGCACAACTTCTACGAGAAGCATGGCGGCAAGACTATCGTGCTGGCGCGTTTCATTCCGGTGGTGCGCACCTTCGCGCCGTTCGTTGCGGGTGCATCTGAAATGACGGTGAGCCGTTTTCAGTTGTTCAATTTTGCCGGCGCTTTTTTCTGGGTATTGCTGTTGACGTTGCTCGGTTATTTTTTCGGCAACATTCCGTTTATCCGTCAGTATCTGAATGTGATCGTGCTGGTGGGTATCGGTGCTGCGGTTGTACCGGTCGTGCTCGGCGCGTTGTGGAAGATGATGCGCAAGAACGCATCGAATGCGGGAAGCCGCTGAGGTTTTGCCGCAGGGCTAGCCCGATAAAAAACGGCGTCGCGAATCTCGCGACGCCGTTTTTGTTTGGTCTTTCTGAATCGCACGGAATTGACAATTAACAATTGGCAATGCGATTAATTGCGCCGTGTCAGCCGGTGGCGATTCTCGTCGCGCGGCAACACTCAGCTCACTGCACGCGGCGCCAGTGGCGTTTCCGGCGTCGGGTAGCCGGCTTCCTTGAACGTCTGGATGATCGCGCGGTTGGTGTCGAAGTAGACCTGCCAATAGCTCTCATTGTGCGTGTAGGGCCGCACGCAGAGCAGGGGGCCTTCCGGCGTGAAGCCCAGCACTTCGATGTCCGGCGCGGGACTCTCGGCCACGTTCGGAATTTGCGTGACAGCCGCCTTCAGCCGGTTCATCGCATCCGTCGGATCGACGCCATTGGCGATCTTCGCTGTCAGCTCGACGCGGCGCACGGGCAAGAGGCTGTAGTTCGAGATCGTGTCGGAAAATATCTTGTTATTGCCGACGATAGTCGTCACATTGTCCGGCGTCACGATGGTGGTGCCGAACAGACCCAACTCCGAGACCGTGCCGGTCACGCCGCCCGCGGTGACGAAATCGCCGACCTTGAACGGCCGCAGCACCTGCATGAATACGCCCGCGGCGAAGTGGGCAAGCAGGCCGCCCCAAGCGGTGCCAATCGCAAGGCCGAGGCCGGCGAGCAGCGCGGCGAACGAAGTGGTCTGTACACCGAATACCTGAAGGATCGCGAGGATCAGCAGCAGATTCAGCAGTGCGCCGAGAATCGAGCCGAGATAATGCGCCAGCGTGGGATCGACCCGTCCATTGCGCGCCAGCACCTTGCGCAGCAGGCCAATGATCAGGCCGATGAGCCAACGGCCGACGATCCACAGGACGATCGCCCCGACGACCTTGGTGCCGAGGTCGATGCCCCGGGTCATGATGAAGACGCGAACGGTTTCGAGATCCAAGATGTTCCTCGTTGGGTAAGTTGCCTTCGACTGATTGAACAGCGGTGGTGCAATACAGCGGCAAATGCCCGGCGACGGGCGCAAACGGTAACACTCGGTGTTCGGAAGTTATAGGCGACGGCGCGCGCATCCGCAAGGACCGTTCCAGTTCCCTGATGGCTCGTCCGGGCTTGTCTGGCGGGAGAAGTCGGCCGCTTTGGCGGACGCGTTCGCAGCGATTGTGATTGGTGCGCGCTACATCGGCAGATGCGATTTCGAATACGGCGACGTTTGAATGACAAGGGGTGCGCCTGTACTGACTTTCGCGAAGTGCGAGCGGTGTGCCACATGGCGCCAGGCGAGCGCGACGATGATCGCGAGCCAGTATGCGCAGGCGCGCTCGAAGAACGCTATCGATGTGCTGAGGTGGCCATAGCGGCTCTGCGAGTCGGCGAACACCAGGAAGGTCAGCGCGGCATCGAGCAGGAACGCGACACACGCCAACGCGCCGAAAATGTGTGAACCATCGAGCGACGCGCCAGGTATGCGGCGGTTGCACAGATGACAGGCGGCCAGCACGAAAGCCAGCAGAGCCAGGTTCGAGAGGAGATCGAACAGAAAATTGGTCATATGGGTGGAATGAAAGCGCGGGGCTGCGGTGTTGCCAAAGCGTCTGCTTACGCAGAGTCACAGCGTGTCTTGCTGGACCGGCGGCGATCATTGCACGTCTTTATGTCTCAATAAATGTTCAGGTTCGGAGTCCGTTGTTTCCTGGCTGAGTCGAGAAATTGGCTACGGAAAATGCCGGTGGAGTCGCGCGAAATGGCGGCAAAGGCTGTCGGAAATATCCTTTGATCACGTGTTCCCGCGTAGTTAGACATTGCCTCGCCTCATTGCAGTCTCTCTCGATCGACACGCGCTTCGCAAGCCACGCTAACCGGCTCAGCGAAGCGGCGAAAGGCGTCGCTTCGCGGCACGCGTACCCAGACGCCGGAAGCGCTCCTTCTTATGCTCTTCTTCGAAGTGGGCAAGCGACGGTTTCACCAGATCGCTGCGCGATACGATGCCGATGAGTCGCCGCGTGTTGACGTCGTCCACGACGGGCATGCGCTCCAGACCGTGAACGGCGAGCCGTGTTGCGACGAGGCGGCAGGTTTCGCCCGGCAATGCGACCACGGGTGTGTGCGTTCCCATCAGTTCAAGCAGCGTTGCCGCGGCGTGCTTGATGTCGCGAGCGGCACTCATGCGCTCAAGGGTCGCGCGGTCGATAACCCCAGTAACCGCGCCGTCCCGAATCACCGGATAGGCTCGATGCTTTTGCGCCGGGCCGAAGTGTCGTGCAAGCGTTTCGTCGATAGTCGCGTGTGCGTCGATCGTTTCGACGTCACGCGTCATGACCTCGTCGACGTAGTGGCGCTCCAACGGATCGACACCATATTCGCGGTAGATGTGATATCCACGACGCGCGATTTTTTCCGTCATGATCGAGCGGCGCATCACGACTGTGGCAAAGCCGTGCGCGACCAGCGTGGCGGCGAGTAGCGGCAATAGCGCGTTGCTGTCATGGGTCAGGCCGAACGCGAACACGATTGCGGTGAGCGGAGCGCCCAAGGTCGCGCCGAGCGTGGCTGCCATGCACACGAGCGGCCACAGCGCCGGGTCGTTGCCCGGCATCAGATGGCTCAACACTACGCCGAGACCGGCGCCCAGCATCAGCAGCGGCGCAAGCACCCCGCCCGAGGTGCCCGAGCCGAGCGCGACGACCCACATGACGGCCTTCACGAGCAGTAGCGCGAGCGCAACCTGAAGCGCCAGATGCAGATGCAGCAGGTCGCCGATGACGTCGTAGCCGACACCCAGCGCGCGCGGCTCGATAAAGCCGCCAATTCCGACGACGAGTCCGCCGAGCGCGGGCCACCACATCCAATGGATATTGAGTTTGCCGAACAGATCTTCGGTCTTGTAGAGCGCGGCGGAGAGGCCCGTTGCCAGCGCGCCTGACAGTAAGCCGGCGATCACGCAGGTGAACAGCGACAACGCGCCGGGCGGCGCCGTTTCGAGCGGAAACAGCGGCCCCGCGCCGAACAGTGCGCCGCGCGCGAAGCCTGCCACCGCGCAGGCGAGTGCGACCGGCAAGAAACTGCGTGGCCGCCATTCGAACAACAGCAACTCGACCGCGAGCAGCACTGCCGCGACCGGCGTGCCGAACACCGCGGTCATGCCGGCTGCGGCGCCGGCGACCAGCAGCGTTTTACGCTCCGCCGCGCTCACGCGCACGCACTGCGCGATCAACGAACCCAAAGCGCCGCCCGTCATGATGATGGGACCTTCCGCGCCGAACGGCCCGCCGCTGCCGATCACGATGCCGGATGACAGCGGCTTGAGGATCGCCACCTTCGGCGACATACGGCTCTTGCCGAACAGGATCGCTTCGATGGCTTCCGGAATGCCGTGGCCGCGAATCTTCTCCGAGCCGTAGCGCGCCATCAGGCCGACGATCAGGCCGCCCGCCACCGGCACCAGCACGACCCAGATGCCTAACGTGTTGTGCGCTGGCGATCGATCCGCGAAGGAAAGCGTGCCGAAGAAAAACAGGTTCGTGAACAGGTGGATCAGATTCAGCAGTACGAAAGCCGCCGCCGTACTGATCACGCCGATGCACGCCGCCAGCAAGGCGATGCCGGGCAGGCGGCGGTTTTCGGCGAAGTCGCGCTTGTGGGTGTCGGCTGTCATGATCGGGGCGAGATTGAGGTGAGTGGGCAGTGAGCGGCGTGCCGCGGACTAAAGATCGATTTGCGGCACGTTGAACGCGCCTTCGAGCGACTTCAATTCGGCACGGTGCAGCGCGGCCAGTTTGGCCAGGGTCTTTTCGCCGGGCTTTTGCAGGTGGACTTCCACCTGGCGGCGATCGGTCTCGCTGACCTTGCGTTTGACGAGGCCGAGCGCTTCGCATCGCGATACCAGTGCCACGACACCGTGATGCTGGGCTTGCAGCCGTTCGGCCAATTCGCCGATGGTCGCCCAGTCCCGCTGCGGATAGCCTTTGATGTGTAGAAGCAGCAGATATTGCAAAGGCGTGATGCCTTCGGTTTGGGCGGCCTGTTCGGAGAAGCGTTCGAATCTGCGCATTTGATAGCGGAACTCGGACAACTGCTCGAAATCGGACTTTTCCAGTTCGCGGCGTGGGGTTTTCATTGAAGCGTGGCTTTATCGGGAAATGCCATTTATATCACAACGTGATGTATTTGGGCGTGACGATGGCGCAAGTCGAGACGGGCTGTCAGGCCGCGCGCTGCGACGCTTGCTGTGGCATGCGAGGCTGGCGGTATAAACCGGAGATCAGATTTGCCTGAGTCACCATCCCCGCGAGTTCTCTTGTCTGGCTGTCCAGCACTGGAATGTGGTGGTGTCCAAAGTCAGCGAATAGCGGCACCAGGTCCGCGATGGGCGTGGTGGTGTCGACCGTGCGGACGGGAGTTGTCATCAGCGTGCCGACGGTCGGTTCTTTCGCGCGGCGCCGGCCGAACAACCGGTGTCGAAGCCGTGTGAAAACGCCCGTTTGCCGGCCGCTGCCAAGATCGGCCCGCGTGACGATACCGATCACGTGCCGCTCTTCGTTCGTGACCGGCAGCGCCTTGATGCCGTGACGTTGCAGGATGCTCCACGCAGTCGTTGCGCGCGTCTGCGCCGACACGGCGATCACGTTGCGCGACATGATGTTCGCGCAGGTGATCTCGTCGAAGCTGCGCGCGTAGGTTTGCAACTGCAAGGCGCGCAGCAGGGATTCCAGATCGTCAGGTGCGATGTCGAGCAGTTCGCTTTGCCGCCTGAGCACGGCGTCGAGATCCGCACGCGTGAAGCCGGGCCGCGGCTGAGCGTCCGGATCTGATTTGCTAGCGCCTGGCCGTGCCGAATGGGGATAACGGTGGCCAGTGATCGCGTGATACACGATTGCGGCGCCGAGGAGCGCCGCGGACTGAAGCGCGATCGGCTCGAGCACGAAGCGGTAGCCGAGCGCATGCACGGCCGGTCCGCCCAGCACGGCCGTGAGCGCGACCGCTCCGGATGGCGGATGCACGCAGCGCAGCACGAACATGGCGCAGATCGCGGCGGCGACGGCGACGGGAGCCGCGTGCAGCGGATCGCCGATCCAGCTTGCACAGGCAACGCCGACAGTCGCCGAAACAAGGTTGCCGCCGATGATGGACCACGGTTGCGCAAGCGGACTCGCCGGCACCGCGAACAGCAGCACGGCCGATGCGCCCATGGGCGCCACCAGCAACGGGATATTGCCGCCCGAACCCAGCAGCAGATGCGTGATGGCGGCGGTGAACGCAATGCCTATCAATGCACCGACGCACGAACGCAAACGCTCCCTCCACGCGAGAGCGACGGGCGGCGGTGCGAGGCGGGCGAGCCAGCGGTTGAGGGTAGGGCGGGGCAAGGTCGGTTGCGTTGGGTGAGGTTTGTGGGCTGGCGCGAGGGTTTCAGTGGATGGGCAGCGGGGCTGCGGTGGGTGAGATTATATGTGATTGTGATATAAATTGGCGCGAGGGTAGTTGTGTGGATTGACGGGCAGTGTAAGTGACTGGTCATCACAGGCCGGGGCGCGGCGGGTTTCGCGTCATGGGGCTGAGACCGGAAGTGATGGTCGGAAAGACGGGGGAGGGGCAGAAGGGGGGCGGTGCGGAAACCCTAAATGCCGACCGCGGCGCAACGCGGGGACGCATAGCGTAAAGAAACCGTGCCGCAAAAAGAAAAGGGCTCGCACGCTGACGCGTGCAAGCCCTTGAATCTTTTGGTAGGCCGTACGGGATTCGAACCTGTGACCAACGGATTAAAAGTCCGCTGCTCTACCAGCTGAGCTAACGACCCAAAAGAGAGCGAAATTATAGCGATAGCCCCGGTGAGCTGTCAACCCATCGAGCCTACGTAAGCAATCACCACTTCAGATAGTGAAAAGCCCAGGTATCACTACCCGGGCTTTTCAGCGAGAGGCGCGCGTGGCTATGACTTCGGACACTGCGCGTTACTGCCAGCTATTTGATCTGCGAGAGCTTGCTCTGGGCCGATTGCGCGACGTCCGAGCCGCCGTACTGCGCGACGATCTGCTCCAGCGTCTTCTTGGCCGCGGCCTTCTGACCCTGCTCGAGCTGATTGTTCGCAATCGCCAACAATGCTTCAGGCGCACGCGGATGCTGCGGATATTTCTGCACCACACCTTGCCAGGTCGCCGTCGAGCCCTTGTAGTCGCGCAACGCATACAACGCGTTGCCCAGCCAGTACTGCGCGGTCGGCTGGTAAGGGCTGTTCGGAAACTTGGAGATGAAGGTGCGGAACGACGCCGCCGCATTCTTGAAGTCGCCGTTGCGGAATTGCTGCGAAGCCGCGTTGAACGACTCGGTCTCACCCGGCTGCACCTCGCCCTGGACGCCGTCCACCGTTTGCTGCTGCGGCTCGAATTTCTTCAGGCGCGTATCCAGATCGGTGTAGTAGTCCTTTTGCTGCTTTTGCAGCGTGACGAGCTGATTGCCCATGTCCTCGTTCTGTCCACGCAACGTCGCGACCTGCTGATTGAGCTGGTCGAGACGATTGGACTGATCGAGGATCGTGCGTTGCGCGGCCGACAACTGACTCGACAGGCTATCGGTCTTCGAGCGCAGATCGAGAATGGCCTGACGGGCCTGATCGTCGTCGAAGATGCCCGCATGCGCGGGCACAGCCGTGAAGGCCGTGCCTGCGACGCAGGCCGCTGCGGCAAACCGCAGCCAGGAGAAACGATGCGTCATTCGGCTCATCACCCGTTACTTACTGTTGGTATACGAGGTCGGCGCGGCGGTTTTGTGCCCACGACGATTCGTCATGACCCGTAGCTTGCGGCTTTTCCTTGCCGAGGCTCACGGCTTCCATTTGCGAGTCCGTCACGCCCATCAGCGACAGCGAACGGCGCACAGCTTCAGCACGCTTCTGGCCGAGTGCCAGGTTGTACTCGCTGGTGCCGCGTTCGTCGGTGTTGCCCTGGATCAGCACGTGGCGTTGCGGATGGCTCTTCAGGTATTGCGCGTGTTGTTGCAGCAGCGATTGGTAGTCGTCCTTCACCGAGTAGCTGTCGAAGTCGAAGTAGATGCTGCGCTTGGCGAGCGGGCTATTCGGATCGTTCAGCGGGTCGACGTTGACCGTCGCGACATCGTTCGGGTTCGGCTGTGCCGAGGACGTGCCACCCTTGTTAGCGTTTTCGTCGAGCTTGACGCCCGAGTGACATGCGGCCAGCGCACCGACCATCAATACAGCAAAAGCGAAGCGAAGTTTTGACATCATTTGGTTACTCTCCTTGTGTTATTGCATAAACGTTATTGCATAAACGGGCCCCAGGACGGCTCGCGGACGCTGCCACCCTGAACGGACAGGACCTGCCGAGTGCGACCGTCGGTCGATACTGCGGCCAACACGCCACGGCCGTTCACCTGTGTGGCGTAAAGAATGTACTGACCGTTCGCCGCGAAGCTCGGCGATTCGTCATGTGTCGTGTCCGTCAGGCCTGTGGCGGTGTTGCCTTGCAGGTCCTGGATATAAAGCTTGAAGCCGCCGCCGACGCGCGAGATATAAGCGAGCTGTTTGCCGTCCGGGCTCACGCGCGGGCTGGTGTTGTAGCTGCCCGTGAACGTGACGCGCTGTGCGGCGCCGGCGTTTTCGCCTTGGGCCGACATCTTGTAGATCTGCGGCTGGCCGCCACGGTCGCTGGTGAAATAGATCGACTGGCCGTCAGGCGAGAAGCACGGTTCGGTGTCGATCGAGCTGCCTTGCGTGAGACGGCGCAGGCCGCTGCCGTCTGCATTGACGGCGAAAATCTGCGTGTTGCCGGTGCGCGAGAGCGCGACCGCCAGCGTACGCCCGTCCGGCGACCACGCCGGCGCACTGTTATTGCCCTTCTGGTCCGACACCACGATGCGGCGGCCCGTGGGCAGATCGTGAATGTAGACGATCGGCTTTTTCTTTTCGAACGAAACGTAAGCGACCTTGGTGCCGTCAGGCGACCATGCCGGCGAGATGATCGGCTCGGGGCTCGACAGCGCGATGTGCGCGTCCTGGCCGTCCGAATCGGAGATCTGCAACTGATAACGGCCGCCCGTCTTGATGACGTACGACAGGCGCGTGGCGAACACGCCGCGGCCGCCCATGAGCTTCGCGTAGATGTAGTCCGCAACCTTGTGCGCGCTCATGCGCAAGCCGCTTTCCGGGCTCACCAGCACGAGGCCGCCGAGGCTTTCGCCCTTGACGGTGTCGTATAGCTTGAAGCGCACTTCATATTGACCGTTCGGCAGGCGGTTCACGCTGCCCGACACGAACGCGTTGGCGCCCTTGGCCTTCCAGCTGCCGAGGTCGACGGAATCCGTTTCGGCGACCGGGGTGGAGCCCGCGTCGATGTTAGTGAATTTGCCGCTGCGCTGCAGATCCTGACGCACGATCGTGCTGACCTGCTGCGGCGAGTTCGCTTCATTGGCGAAATTCGCCGTTGCGATCGGAAACTGGGTGGACCCGACGCCCGTGACGAGGACGTTGAGTTGTGCGTTGGCGGCGCCACCGACGGCGATCAGGCACGACGCTACAAGTGTCCGCAGGCCTAGCTTGGTCATCAAACTCATGCTGTATGGATTCCCCAAAAACGGTTTTACTAACGCTTCAAGACAGCAGACAGACCCGAAAACAACTAATTCGTTCCCGAGCGCGCCCCGATGGGCGGGGCGCTGCGTTTGCTGTCGACTGACTGTCGAACTGCTGCAATCAACCGGCCGGGCGCAACGTAATCAGGAAGCTGGTCGGTGTCTTGCCATTGATGTCCTGAGGCATCGGATCAGTGCGCTGGACGGCCCGCAGCGCCGCGTCGTCCCACGCTGCGTTGCCGCTGCTGCGTGAAATCGTTGCGCCAAGCAAGGTGCCCGTCGGCGAGCAGCGCACGGAGACGACCGTCTCCAGGCCGCTGGTCTCACCGCCCCACGTGATGTTCGGGCGCACTGCGCGACGCACCTTGTCCGAGTAGCCCGGCGAGGTCGCCGTGCCACCCGAGCCGCTGCCCGTGCCGTTCTTTCCGAGGCCATCGCTGGTGGTCGAGCCGGTGCCGCCGGTCGCGAGGCCTTGCATCTGCGCGAGGCGTGCGCGACGTTCCGCATCCAGTTTCTTCGCTTGCGCCGCCGCGTCGGCTTGCGCTTTGGCCTTCGCGGCTTTCTGCGCGTCGGCCTTCTTCTGCGCTTCAGCCTCGGCTTGCTTTTGCTGTTCCTGCTGCTGTTCCTTCAACTGCTGTTGCTTTTGCTGCTCGGCCAATTGCTGTTGCTTCAGCTTGTTGGCCTCCTGCTGTTGCTGCTGTTGTTTCTGTTTCGCTGCGGCAGCCTTTTGTGCCGCGAGTTGCGCTGTCTGTTCGGCCGCCAGTTGCTGCTGTCGCTTCGCTTCAGCTTCCTGCTGGGCCTGCAGCTTCTGCTGACGTTGCTGCTCGGCCAACTGAGCCTGGCGAGCCGCCTCCTGTTGCTGGCGCTTCTTTTCCTGCAGCGCGATGTCGGCCTGCTCGTCGCGCACCGGCGGGGCAGGGGCGACCGGCACGGGCGCGGGCGGTGGCGGGACGGGACGCGGGATCACCGCGTCGGGCACTTCGGTCCACAGTTCCGCTTCAGCGCCCTCAGGCGTACTGTTTTGCCACTGAATGCCGTGATACAGGAAGAATCCGAGCAGCGCGTGCATCACCAGCGCGAACGCAAAGGCTCGCCCGGTGCCGCGTTCACGCGGTGGCTGGAGCGGGTATTCGGAGTTCTTGCGGATCATTGCGATTTGACGAGCAATCCAACGCGCTTGACGCCGCGAGCCTTGAGCTCGGACATCACGTTCATCACGACTTCGTACTTCACGGTCTTGTCGGCGGCGATGACGACCGGCTGATCCGGGTGCGATTGCGCGCGCTCGGCGATAAAGCCGTTCAGATCGGCCTTGGTCATGTCTTCCTGCTGCTGCGCACCCGAATCGTCCTTGTATTTGACGCTCATGTTGCCGTCCGCGCGAATGTTCACGATGACGGGCGGCGTTTGCTGCTGCGGCGCCGCGCCACCGACTGTCGGCAGATTGACGATCGACGGCGCGACGAGCGGCGCGGTCACCATGAAGATCACGAGCAGCACGAGCATTACGTCGATATACGGCACGACGTTGATGTCGGCCATCGCGCGGCGCGAGCGGCTGCCGCGCATGCTGGAGGAGCGAGAGCCTGCCATCGTGGACTCCTTACTGTGCCTGACGCTGCAGGATGTTCGAGAATTCTTCGATAAAGGTCTCGAAGCGGATCGCCAGACGGTCGATGTCGTGCGCGTAGCGATTGTAGGCAACCACGGCCGGAATCGCAGCGAACAGGCCAATTGCGGTAGCCGTCAGCGCTTCGGCGATGCCCGGCGCGACATTCGCCAGGGTGGCCTGCTGCACGTTGGCGAGGCCGCGGAACGCGTTCATGATCCCCCACACCGTGCCGAACAGACCGATATACGGGCTGACCGAGCCGACCGACGCGAGAAACGCGAGATTGGCTTCGAGCACGTCCATTTCACGCTGGAACGCGGCACGCATGGCACGCCGCGCGCCGTCGAGAATCGCGCCCGGATCGTTCAGACGCTTTTCCTTGCCCTTCAGGAATTCGCGCATGCCGGACTCGAAAATCCGCTCCAGGGCGCCGATCGTGTGGCGGTTGTTCGCGGCACTTTGATAAAGCGCCTGCAGGTCGCCACCCGACCAGAAATCGCGTTCGAAACGTTCAGTCTGCGCGCGCGCCCGACGGATCGCAAACCACTTGCGGAAGATGAAGGTCCACGACAACAGCGACAACAGCAGCAACAGGGCCATGACGGCCTGCGCCAGCAGGCTCGCATTGAGTACGAGGGAAACGATCGACAGATCTTGTGTAGTGTTCATAAAGGTTCGTTTTAACGTCCCGGAAGGGGGCGTCCGGCTGCAAGGCCGCTCGAAGCTTGCCGTGAGCAAAACGGAAGCATCGGCGATATTGCAAGCCGAACCATGCTTTGTGTTGCTTGATCGTTACGAGTTCACTGGCCCCGTAACAACGGGGTTCAGTCATTGTCCGTTGACACGCCGCTGTCGCTCACGCCCGGACCGCGCCGCAAGGCGGCGAGAACCGGCGGAGGAATCGCGGCCGGCCGCAGCGCGATGCGGTCCACGCAGCCGACCCGGATGGAACCGGTAGCAAGCAGCGTGCCGTCGCGCCACGCTTCCTGCGCGAAATCGACCGAAGCGCGGCCGAGACGCTCGATCCGGCTGACTACGTTGACGACATCGTCGAGCCGGGCCGGCGCCCGGTAATCGACCGCGGTGCTGCGGACGATGAAAATTGCCCCCGACTCTTCCGCGAGCCGATTCTGGTCGACGCCGCACGCGCGCAGCCATTCGGTGCGCGCCCGTTCGAAAAATTTCAGGTAGTTCGCGTAAAACACGATGCCGCCGGCGTCGGTATCTTCGTAGTACACGCGGATGGGCCACGTATAGCCGATTTCCGTGCCGGGCTGGCTGGTCGACATATTCATGCGGCGCATTTTACCGGAACGCACACCCCAAGGTCTGTTTCAAGATGTGCGCCCCGTCTGGCGGGCGTTAGCCGCGATGAACGGACAACGCGGAGAACGATTGCGCCACCGGCATCAGCTCGATCGTGTTGATATTGACGTGCGCCGGGCGCGTGGCGATCCAGTAGATCGAGTCCGCGATGTCTTCGGGTGTGAGCGGTTGCACGTTTTCGTACATTTTGGCGGCTTTGTTGTCGTCGCCGCGAAACCGGACGTTCGAGAACTCGGTGCCGCCGCACAGGCCAGGTTCGACGTTCGTCACCCGCAGCGCAGTGCCGGCCACATCGGCGCGCAGATTCAGGCTGAACTGATGCACGAACGCTTTGGTGGCCCCGTAGACGTTGCCGCCCGCGTACGGCCAGCTGCCGGCTGCCGAGCCCAGATTGAAAATGTGGCCGCGGTTGCGCTCGACCATGCCGGGCAGGAGGGCGTGCGTGACTTGAACAAGACCCGTGCAATTGGTCTCGATCATGGTGTTCCACTCGTCGAGACTCGCTTTCTGCGCCGGTTCGATGCCGAGTGCGAGGCCGGCGTTGTTGACCAGCACGTCGATTGCGGCGAATTCCGCCGGCAGCGAGGCAGGAACGGCCTCGACGGCGGCGCGGTCGCGTACGTCGAGTTCAAACGGCAGAAGCGCGTCGCCGAGTTCATCGGCGAGTGCCTGCAGACGGTCCTTGCGGCGAGCTGTGGCGACCACACGATGGCCGCCCTTGACGAAGGCGCGAGCGATAGCGGCGCCGAATCCCGCGGACGCTCCGGTGACGAACACGATCATTGCTGTGATTCCCTGGCTGGTAGGAGAGAAAGGCCCCAAGCCTACTTCCATTGCCGCGCTGCGGCAAGGGTAAACCAGCCGTACGAGAGGCTTTGGAAGGGACGCGCCGCGGCTCGCCGGCGCTGTTCCGTCAGACGTTTGCGCGCTGCACAAGGCGGTGCTGAGGGCCGTCCGGCCGGCACCTGCGGCAGCGGCCGGAAGCCGGTTGCCTATTCGATCCTCTTCCAATAAACTAACGCGCTCATCCCTGCGTGACTGGCGATAGAACCGGTTCAAGCAATCGGATTCAAGGTGGAGCAACCCACCGTGAAGCGCAGGGTGCCGTTTTGCCGTTCGCCTGGGCAGCCGTGATCCGCGCGCATTGATCTGCGCTGGCGGTGGCTGTCCTGCCTCGCGTGTGCGGCGACTCTCCATCCGCCACGTCAGGGCTGGCCCAGCCGCCAGCAGCGCTGCGTACCCTCTACGCAAGATTCGGCGCACGATCCGGTCAACCTGAACACATTCAACGGAATCCGTATGTTTGACAGAGCCCAAAGCACCATCGCCAACGTCGATCCTGAACTCTGGAAGGTCATCGAGCAGGAAAACCGCCGTCAGGAAGAGCACATCGAACTGATCGCGTCGGAAAACTACACGAGCCCGGCTGTCATGGCTGCGCAAGGCTCGCAACTCACGAACAAGTACGCAGAAGGGTATCCGGGCAAGCGCTACTACGGCGGCTGCGAGTACGTCGATATTGCCGAGCAGTTGGCGATCGATCGCGTGAAGCAACTGTTCGGTGCCGAAGCCGCCAACGTGCAGCCGAACTCCGGCTCGCAGGCCAACCAGGGCGTGTTCTTCGCCATGCTCAAGCCGGGCGACACGATCATGGGCATGAGCCTCGCGCACGGTGGCCACCTTACGCACGGTTCGCCGGTCAACATGTCGGGCAAGTGGTTCAACGTGGTGAGCTACGGCCTGAACGAAGCCGAAGACATCGACTACGATGCCGCAGAAAAGCTCGCTCAGGAACACAAGCCGAAGCTGATCGTGGCGGGCGCCTCCGCGTTTGCGCTGCGTATCGATTTCGAACGCCTCGCGAAGATCGCCAAGTCGGTCGGCGCGTACTTCATGGTCGACATGGCGCATTACGCCGGCCTGATCGCCGCGGGCGTCTATCCGAACCCGGTTCCGCACGCCGATTTCGTTACCACCACGACGCACAAGAGCCTGCGCGGCCCGCGCGGCGGCGTGATCCTGATGAAGGCCGAGTTCGAAAAGCAGATCAACTCGGCCATCTTCCCGGGCATTCAAGGTGGACCGCTGATGCACGTGATCGCCGGCAAGGCCGTCGCGTTCAAGGAAGCGCTGTCGCCCGAGTTCAAGGCGTACCAGCAGCAAGTCGTCGAAAACGCGCGCGTGCTGGCGGAAACGCTGGTCAAGCGCGGTCTGCGCATCGTGTCGGGCCGCACCGAAAGCCACGTGATGCTCGTCGACCTGCGCGCAAAGAAGATTACCGGCAAGGCTGCGGAAGCCGCGTTGGGTGCTGCTCACATCACGGTCAACAAGAACGCGATTCCGAACGATCCGGAAAAGCCGTTCGTGACGAGCGGCGTGCGACTCGGCTCTCCGGCCATGACCACGCGCGGTTTCGGCGTCAAGGAAGCCGAGCAGGTAGGTAACCTGATCGCCGACGTGCTGGACAACCCGGAAGACGCCGCCACGATCGAACGCGTGCGCGCGCAAGTCGCCGAGCTGACCCAGCGTTTCCCGGTTTACCGCTAAGCCGCCATGCACTGCCCCTTCTGCCGTCACGCCGATACGCAGGTTGTCGACTCGCGCGTATCCGAAGACGGCGCAACGATTCGCCGGCGCCGCCGCTGCCCGGCCTGCGACAAACGTTTTACGACGTATGAGCGGGTCGAGCTGGCGTTGCCGTCGGTCGTCAAGAAGGATGGCAGCCGCACGGAATTCGACCGCCGCAAGATCGTCGCGAGCATGCAACTGGCGCTGCGCAAGCGCCCGGTGGCCGCAGACGCGATCGACGCGGCGGTTGCCCGCATCGAGTATCAACTGCTCGGCAGCGGCGAGCGCGAGGTGCGCAGCGAGCGCCTCGGCGAACTCGTGATGAACGAGTTGCGTGCGCTCGACACCATTGCCTACGTTCGTTTTGCGTCTGTCTACCGGCGCTTCGAGGACGTCTCCGAATTCGAAGACGTGATCGAAGAATTTCGCCGCGCCTCTTCTCCTCCCAAGCCTCCCCGCAAACGCTGAACGCAGTCGCATCTCGCGTTGCGTCTGAGTAGCCGTTTTTCCCTGCGTCGTTTCGCGCATCCGCATCTCCCGTTGCCGTTATGGTTCGTCGCGTGCATTTTTGCGCGGGATAGCGTCTGAGTGCCACCTGGCCATTCGGCCGATTGTTGAGCGATTTGCAAATCGCTAGATTGGCTGCATTCTTCGAATCGATCAGGGATGCAGATGAAATGGAATGCAGTCTGTCCGCCGCGACGCCGCGGCTTCACGCTTGTCGAAACGCTGGCCGTGGTCGCGCTGCTTGCCGTGATCGCCGTACTGGGTACGCCCTCGTTCGTCGCGTGGTACGTGCGCGATCAGGTCGACGCCCGTGCGAAGGCGCTTGCCTCGACGCTTGCCTATGCGCGTAGCGAAGCGTTGCGCCAGGGCGCGCGAGTCACCGTCTGCCGGACCGATGCGGCCCGGCATTGTCTTGCGGCGGGGCAGCCGTGCGGCAATGGTGTGGCTGACTGGTCCTGCGGCTGGGCGGTCCTCGCTGAACGAGGCGGATCGTCATCGCTATTGCGCGCGCAGCCTCTCTTTGCAGCCGTGAGTATCACCGGCACGCAGACGAATCTCACGTTCACGCCGCCAGCGGGGCAATTGATCGGCACCTTCCGCAGTTTTGATATCGCGCCGCGTGCGCCGTCCAAGGCCACGCAAGGGGCCACGTGGCGGCGTTGCATTCGTATTGCAGCGGGTGGTCGCGCGCGGATCGCCGAAGGCGCTTGCGGAGCGGCGTCATGAACCGATACCCGCAGAACCGTTACTCGCGCTGTTGCGGGTCGGCGTGTGGTGGCAGCTCATTGATCGAGGTCATGCTGGCTGTCGCGTTAATGGCGGTCACGGCGCTGGGCTTGATCGCCGGGCAATTGTGGACCGTGCGTGAAGCCCGCGCGATGTCGATGCGCGAACACGCCGCCTGGATAGCCGACTCCGTTGTGGAGGCGACGTACGCGTCTTCCGCGGGCGACGCGGCAATCAGGCAATGGAGCGCGCGGGCAGCGGTAGTTTTGCCGCATGGCGAAGCCTCGGTGCGTGACAACGGCGGTGTGTCCTTTGCGCGTGTTACGTGGGCAGCGCTGCGCGACATGCCGCATTCCGACGATGTGATCGACAAGCCCGTGCCCTGCGGCGGAGCGGATCTTCCCGTGGGGTCGTCATGCGTAGCGCTGGCGTTTGCACAATGATGCGGCGATCGAATCCCGCTCGCGGCCACACGCTGATCGAATTCGCGATTGCCATGGCGCTGGGGCTGCTGGTGACCGCGGGTGCTGTCTCGCTATATACGGCCCAGCGTAGTGCATTCGAACACGCGAGCGATGCGATGCGGATCCGCGAATCCGGCCTCATTGCACTGACGCTGATCGGCCAGCAATTGCAAATGGCCGGCTTCGTACCCGCGGACGTCGCGCGGTACAACAGTCCCGCACCGTTGTTCGGATGCTCGGGTGGCCGTCCGACCGGCGCTGACGATAGCCTTGCCTGCGAGACCTTGCCTAGTCATTCAGACGGCGTCGCGGTCAGCTATGTCGGTGACAACGTGTCCACATGGCCGTCCTCCAGCGGGCAAACAACCGACTGCCTCGGGCAGGCCGTGACCGGCGCCAGCGCAGCGCTCGGCGACAAGGGTGTGCTGGTCGTCAACCGGTACTTCGCCAGAGTCAGTGCTTCGACCGGGGAGCCGGAGCTTTATTGCGAGGGCAACGGCAAGACGGGGTCCGCGCAGCCGCTGGTCGAAGGTGTCGAGCGCGTGCGCGTCAAGTACTGGTTGGCCGGTGCGCTGGCTGCAAGCGACGCGTCAGCCGTGACGGCCGATCAATGGGCGAAGGTCGTCGCCGTCGATCTCTGCGTGCTCGTGCGTGGTGCGCCACGAGGACAGCGTTCGCGCTATGTCGATTGTGACGGCGTCGGCGCTCTGGCTAGCGATTCGCGTCCGCGCCAGGCGTTCTCGCGGCGCGTTGCGATACGCAATCACGCGGAGGATGGGGCGTGACGAAACGGCGAATCGAACAGCAACAGCACCTGGCAGTCAGGCGATGCGTTAGGCGTCACGATCAAGTGGAAGACTTTTCGTGCTTCAGTCGAGTGCCCCGCGAAAACCGTTCACGCATTCGGCAACTCGGTGCAGTCTTACCGATCGTCCTGCTGATTTCAGCGATGATGTTGGCCACTTCCGCGGCCTGGTTCGAGACATCGATTGCGGCAGCGCGTGGCGCCACCAATGTTCGCGAATACCTGCAGGCTTTCCATGCTGCGGATTCGGCGTTGACTTTGTGTACCCGCAGTGTGATCGCGAGGGCAACCACCCAAAGCGCGGCGCCGCTGCCGACCGTATCCGGCGAACCGATTCAATGGAAACTCGAAGCCGCGTTCGAAGCCGGCGCCGTTACGCCCGTAGCGCAATGGCCCGGATCGCTACGAGCGCCGCAATGTCTGGTCGAGGCCTGGCGTCTGGCAACTCGCACTGATGCTCGAGCGTACTTATTGACTTCGCGCGGCTTCGGCCGGACGAATGCGTCGCAGGTGTGGTTGCAGGTGGAACTGGTAATCGATGGAGAGAAGATTGAACGTCATTGGCGCCGCGTCGCCGCGCGGCCTTTCTGATTGGAGGTGTCATGAAGCCGCATACATCCGCCTTCACGCTGCTCGAATTGATGATCACGCTGGCGATTGTCGCCGCGCTGGCGGTGTTTGCCGTGCCTTCGTACCGCAGCCATGTCGCGCGAACTCATCGAATCGATGCGGCGGCCGCGCTGTATCGCGCAGCCCAATTCGTCGAGGGAGCGTCGAGCGACAACTTGGCGGCATTGCCCCCAGGTCTCGATCAGGCGCCGCAATTCGGCACACCCGTTTATCGCCTGCATGTTCTGCCCGCCGACGATGCGAACGGTGGCTACGCGATAGAGGCGGCGCCGAGCGAATCAGGTCCGATGCACGACGACACCTGCGGCATTTTCACGCTCGATGCGACAGGATTACGTAGCAACAAGAGTGGCACAACCGGCGGTTCAAACAGCGGAACAAACGGTTCGACAACTGCTAGCGCCGATTGCTGGAATACAAGCTAGCGAACCGGCAAGACGGCAATCAGCGTCAAGCGTCAATAACCGCTATTCGTCGAGTCGGCCCTGTCGCCAGACGACGCAGCGGAATCCTGCTTCATCTGTTGCCAGATCCGATAGGCTTCCCATCCGGCAAGGGCGAGGCTGCCCCATTTGAGCACAGGCTTGGCGCCCGCTGCGACCGTTGCGCGCAGTGGCTTGGCGAGGAGGATCGAAGCGATCGAACTGATGAGCGGATACTGTTTGAGGAGGGCGCCAATGCTTCCCGCGTTAAGAAAGCTCGCCTTCGAGCCTTGGCCCACACGCATGCCACCGAAGCCCGGCAGGATGAACTTGAGCCAACTGAAGTGCGTCACTGCCTGCCGCAATTCGATAGTCGCCTGAGCGAGTTCCATGCGCTCGACATCCGCGCGCACGAGCAGCAGTTCCTTGCGCAGCGCGCGCAAATGAGGTGCGCTCAGATCTTTGGCCTGGTGGCGCTTGTTACGGAAGGCGGTATCGGAATGGATCTGGCTCATGGCGTGTCGGCGGCAGTGAAGGTGGGGCGGTAGAACGGCGCTGCAAATCGCGCGAAATTCTTAAGGAAGACGCAGGGCACGCCGTTGCGTCTTCCGGGTCACGGTTTGCGGAATACGTCGCGGTCTTTTTCGAACTCGGCAATGGTCGCCTCGAACACCATCGGGGCATTGCGCAATCCGCTGCGCGCTTTCAGCGCACAGGCTAATCCCGCAATCGCATAGACCGCGGTGATGCCGGCGAGCGCTTGCCAGCGGTAGGTGTCCCAGAATGCGATGGCGATCAGCGCCGTGAGCGCGATCAGTGCCATTGTGGCGAGCATCATGGCGGCGAGGCCGAGAAACAGCACGCCGAGCAGACGGTCCTTTTCTTCGGCGAGTTCGATGCCGACCAGTTCCAGCCGCGTTTGCAAAATGGCAAACACGGAACCGATTATGCGGCGCAAAGGACTATGTTCTCCGCGCTGCGATTGTGTGTCGATCGTCATGGCTGTGGGCGTTGCGCGTGAAGGCCTAACCGGCGCGCACGCGCGCCAGAAAAAGCGGACCGGCCAGGCTTGCGCCGGTCAACTCGATTCGCTGATGCGCCGGACGGTTAGGTCCGACGCCGTCGCCAGTGTTACTTGCGGTTGATCAACAGCCCAAGCAGCACGCCGGCGCCCGCGGCGATGCCGATGGATGCCCACGGGTGCTCATGCACGTAGTCGTCGGTGGCGCGGGCCGCTTTCTTGCCTTTTTCGACCACTACGACCTGAACGTCAGCCGCTTTTTCCCTGGCCTGCTTCAGGCGCGTCAGCGCCGTTTCACGAAGTTCCGAAGCGCGCTCGCCGGTGGCGCTCGCGGCTTGTTTCAGCAGATCTTCAGCGTCCGCGAGGACGGTTTTGATATCCGACATCAATCTCTCCTTGTTGACTTCCGACATTGACAGCTCCCCTTCGTCTCACGCCACGCGTGAATCGTAACCAAAGAAACGTCCGCTGGCGAGCGCAGGGCTCGGTTGGTTCACAACTTCGCACGAACCGTTCCCGGTTGAAGCATAACGACAAAACCCCCGCCGGCAGCACAATATGCGGCAAAGTTTGCCTAGAATGGAGTTGATCTGTCCCGCAAAGTTTCCACTAAATCAGTGAAAATTACAAAAACGCATAAAGTAGTGACGCGATGTTCGTTCGTCACACACCGTCGCTCCCGTATGCTTTATCTTTGCGGGGCGCCGTCGGTGAATGCTGTCGCGGCAATGTCCAAACCTCTAGGAGATGCATGATGAGTCTACGTCTTGGCGATATCGCGCCGGATTTCGAACAGCAGTCGAGTGTCGGCCCGATCAAATTCCATGAATGGCTGGGCGATAGCTGGGGCGTGCTGTTTTCGCATCCGGCTGACTTCACGCCGGTCTGCACGACCGAACTGGGCTTGACGGCGAAGCTGGCTGATGAATTCGAGAAGCGCAATGTGAAGACCATCGCGTTGTCGGTCGACAGCGCCGAGTCTCACAAGGAGTGGATTAAAGACATTAACGAGACTCAAGCCGCCAATGTCGGCTTCCCGATTCTCGCTGATGGCGACCGGAAGGTTTCCGAGCTGTACGACATGATCCATCCGAATGCGAACGAAACGCTGACCGTCCGCTCGCTGTTCGTGATCGACCCGAAGAAGAAGGTGCGGCTCATCATCACCTATCCGGCCAGCACGGGCCGCAACTTCGACGAAGTGCTGCGTGTGATCGATTCGCTGCAACTCACCGACAATCACTCGGTCGCGACACCGGGTAACTGGAAGCAGGGTGATGACGTGGTGATCGTCCCGTCGCTGAAGGACGAGGAAGTCATCAAACAGAAATTCCCGAAGGGCTACAAGGCGCTGCGCCCGTATCTGCGCATGACGCCGCAGCCGAACAAGTAAGCGGCGGGTGAGTGACAAAGCGCGCCATGCACTGCGGCGTGCTGCGTCGAACAAAAAAAGCCAGTTCATATGAACTGGCTTTTTTATCGTCTTGCGCAAACGCCCCCACGGCCGGCGGCATCAGCGCACCGCAGGTTTCAGAAGAAAGCCTGAATGCCCGTTTGCGCGCGGCCAAGAATCAGCGCGTGAATGTCGTGCGTGCCTTCATACGTGTTCACGACTTCCAGATTCACCAGATGCCGCGCCACGCCGAACTCGTCCGAGATGCCGTTGCCGCCGAGCATGTCACGTGCGAGCCGCGCAATGTCCAGCGCCTTGCCGCATGAATTGCGCTTCATGATCGAGGTGATCTCGACGGCCGCGGTGCCTTCGTCCTTCATGCGGCCAAGACGCAGCACGCCTTGCAGTCCGAGCGTGATTTCGGTCTGCATGTCGGCGAGCTTCTTCTGGATCAACTGGTTCGCGGCGAGCGGCCGGCCGAACTGTTTGCGATCCAGCACGTACTGACGCGCGGTATGCCAGCATGCTTCGGCCGCGCCGAGCGCGCCCCAGGCAATGCCATAGCGCGCCGAGTTCAGACAGGTGAACGGACCGCGCAAACCGCTGACTTCCGGGAAGCGGTTCTCTTCCGGCACGAACACCTCGTCGAGCACGATCTCGCCGGTAATCGACGCACGCAGGCCCACCTTGCTGTGGATGGTCGGCGCCGACAGGCCCTTCCAGCCTTTCTCGAGAATGAAGCCGCGAATCGCGTCCTTGCCTTCTTCTTCGAGCTTCGCCCATACCACGAACACGTCGGCGATCGGCGAATTGGTAATCCACATCTTCGAGCCCGACAGCGAATAGCCGCCGTCAACCTTCTTGGCTCGCGTCACCATGCTGCCCGGATCGGAGCCGTGATTCGGTTCGGTCAGGCCGAAGCAGCCGATCCATTCACCGGTGGCGAGCTTCGGCAGGTATTTCTGCTTCTGCGCTTCCGAGCCGAACGCGTGGATCGGCACCATGACCAGCGACGATTGCACCGACATCATCGACCGGTAGCCGGAATCGACGCGCTCCACCTCGCGCGCAATCAAGCCATACGCGACGTAGTTCAGGCCGGGGCCGCCGTATTGTTCGGGAATCGTCGGGCCGAGCAGGCCGAGTTCGCCCATCTCGCGAAAGATCTCGATGTCGGTCTTCTCGTGCCGGAACGCTTCGAGCACGCGCGGCTGCAGCTTGTCCTGCGCATAAGCCGCAGCGGCGTCGCGCACCATGCGTTCGTCTTCGGTCAGCTGCTGATCCAGCAGCAACGGGTCTTCCCAGTGAAACTGCGCGGCCTCGGCCATGGCTTATCTCCTGATTCCTTGCTTGACTAAACGTGCGTGAAGCTTGACTTAAGTTCCGCTATGCGAAACAATGTTTTGCAAACCACGTCCGAGTGTATCATCCCATGACGCCTGCATCCACTCCCTCCGAACCGCTCGACGAGCGCAAATTCGTCGTCGCCCTCGCACGTGGGCTGGATTTGCTGCGCGCGTTCAAGCCGGGAGAAACAATGCTCGGCAACCGCGATTTCGTCGAACGCACCGGCTTGCCGAAGGCGACCGTCAACCGGCTCGCCTACACGCTGACGGTGCTCGGCTATCTGCGGCTCGACGAAACCCTAGGCAAATATGCGCTCGACGCCGGAGTGCTGTCGCTCGGTTTCGCGCTGCTCTCGGGCACGGACACGCTCGAACTCGCTCGCCCGCACATGCGCACGTTCGCGCGCGAGGTGGGCGCGGCGGTTTCGCTCGGTTGCCGCGATGGGCTCGACATGATTTATCTGGAGACGATTCGCAGTGAAACCGCGTTGACGCTCGGACTCGCTTCCGGCTCGAAACTATCCATGTTGACGAGTTCGATGGGGCGCGCCTATCTCGCCGTGCAACCGCTCGACGTGCGCGCCGCGCTGCTGGCCGAACTGCGGAAGGCGGCGGGCAAGGAAGGCGACGAACTGGTCGCCGATGCGGAGAAAGAAATCGCTGCCTTCGCCGCGCACCGCTGCTGCTATTCGTTCCGCGCGTGGCACGACGATGTCAATGCGGTCGCGGTGCCGTTTCGCGAGCCGCGCGAAGGCCGCTGGCTGGTGCTGAGTTGCAGCGGGCCGGCTTCGTCGATGGGAGAGGAGGTGTTTCGTGACAATGTCGCGCCGCGGCTGAAGGCGCTCGCGCGGCGTTTGGGCGATACGGGCTGAAGCGGCGCGGGTGCGGCTACGTGACTTGGCTCACGTCTGCTCGACCGGGCTCGACGAGATCAACCAGTTCAACCGCCAAACGGCTCAACGGCTCAACGGCTCAACGGCTCAACCGCTCAACCGCCCAACCGCCCAACCGCCCAACCGCCCAACCGCCCAACCAACTCAAACCGCCCGGTCGTGATAATGCGCATTGAACAACGGCCCTTGCACGAAGCGCACGTCGTATTGCTGCAAAGCATCGAACTGCGCTTCATCCACCACACGATTGAAGATCAGCGGAATCCGCAAGCGGCCGGCATAACCCACTAACGGTTTAACCGTCGCATCGCGCAAAGCGGTGCCCGCATCCATCTTGAGGAAGTCGAGCCGCGCGGTCTCCGACACCGACAGAATCTGCCCCGCGTTGGACAGATTGCCCGCCACCTTGAAGCCATAGTGCTGATAGCTCTTGGTCAGATAGCCGAGAAAAGTCTTGTGCGCGACCGCCGCAGCCGGCAACTCGATCACCACCCGCGACGGGTTCAATCCGAACGACACCAGCACGGTCGAAAAATGCCGCCCGTGGTCGTACTTCACACTCTTGAGCAGCCGCTCGTGTACCCGAAGAAAGAGCAGCCCATGCCTCTGCGCGCCGAAGAAATTGATGGCGTGCAGCGCGCGTGACATGCGGTCGAGTTCGACGAGATCCCGATCGTCGGCGATCCGGTCGAACGGATCGAACACGTCGGACGGCGCAGCGTCGAGCAGGTGCGTGACAGCCTGAAAGCCGAGTTCGTCGCCGAACCGGTCAACCCCCTCGGCCCCGGACGAAAGCGACTGCGCCAACGCATGCACGCTGATATCGAAGATCGGCTCGTAGGCGCTGGCGAGTTCCAGCTCTTCGAACCGCGCCAGCGCGACGTCGTGATGCAGGCCTTGCCCCATCGCCAGATGCGCGCCGAGAAACGGATGATCGGCGGCGCGGGCAATGAGAGCGGGGATGGTCGGCGGAATCATGTAGACGTATGAATGGCGATGGAGAGGCGCGCGGCAACGCAATCCGGTTGCCGCATCCATTGATGGTAGCAGTCCGCACCGCGCTCACATGAACAAATTGCTCATAACGTTATCCGCCGAACGCTTGCATCCACGGGCCGCGGCGCGTTTGCGCAGCGGTTTTTCAGGGTATACGTTAATTTCACTATCCGTAATTCGTTTTACTATACGTAAATCGTAGCGCGCCTGCGATGGCGGGAATATTTGTGCCGCGTGGCCTGCATGTACCGGACACGCGCGCTTTTGGGCCGGTTCGGCCGCACCGCCGCCTAACCACCCAATGAGCAAGAGGGGAGACGACCCAATGAGCGCTAAACCGGCGGCGGCCGCCGCGAACGTCGTCGAAGTCGAGCGCGTGCTCGGCGAAACGCATCACCCGGCATTCCAGTTGATGCTGCTCGTTTTATGCGGGCTGTGCCTCGTGATCGACGGTTTCGACGCGCAGGCCATGGGCTACGTCGCGCCGAGCGTGATCGGCGAATGGCATGTGTCGAAAGCGGCGCTCGGTCCGGTGTTCAGCGCCAGCCTGTTCGGCATGCTGCTCGGCGCGCTCGGGCTGTCGGTGCTGGCTGACCGCGTCGGCCGCCGTCCGGTGCTGATCGGCTCGACGTTTTTCTTCGCGCTGTCGATGCTCGCCACGCCTTTTGTCACGACGATCCCTGCCTTGATCGCACTGCGCTTCATCACCGGGCTCGGACTCGGCTGCATCATGCCGAACGCGATGGCGCTGGTCGGCGAATTCTCGACACCCGCGCATCGCGTCAAGCGCATGATGCTGGTGTCGTGCGGCTTCACGCTGGGTGCGGCGCTCGGCGGCTTCATCAGCGCCGCGCTGATTCCGGCCTACGGTTGGCGCGCGGTCTTCTGGGTTGGCGGCGCAGTGCCGTTGCTGCTCGCGCTGGCCATGCTTGCCGCGCTGCCGGAGTCGCTGCAATTCCTGGTGCTCAAGGGCCGCAGCGAGCGCGCCTTGCGCTGGCTCGCGAAGTTCAACCCTGCGCTGACGATCGATGCGAACACGCGTCTCGTCGTGCGTGAGAAGGGCAACGACGGCGCGCCGGTCGCTGAACTATTCCGCGCCGGCCGTCGCCCGGTGACCTTGATTCTGTGGGCGATCAGCTTCATGAACCTGATCGATCTGTATTTCCTGTCGAACTGGCTGCCCACCGTGATGCGCGACGCCGGCTATTCGCCGAGCACGGCGGTGATCGTCGGGACGGTGCTGCAAACGGGCGGCGTGGTCGGCACCTTGCTGCTCGGCTGGTTTATCGAACGCTTCGGTTTCGTGCGCGTGCTGTTCGTCTGTTTCGTGGGCGCGGCGCTGGCGGTCGGCACGATCGGCACGGTAGCGCATGCGTTGCCGTGGCTGTTGATTGTCGTGTTCGCGGGCGGCTTCTGCGTGGTCGGCGGACAGCCGGCGGTCAACGCGCTGGCGGGCCATTTTTATCCGACCACGCTGCGCTCGACTGGGATCGGCTGGAGCCTCGGCATTGGCCGGATCGGTTCGGTGATCGGGCCGCTAATCGGCGGTCAACTGATTGCGCTCAACTGGTCGAACGCGTCGTTGTTTCATGCGGCGGCCGTGCCGGTGCTGTGTTCCGCGCTGCTGGTGATCGCGCTGGCCGCGGCGACGCGCCAACGCGGCCGCCCGTCCGAGGCGCAGACCGCGTGAGATGACGAGATCGAGTATCAACGGAGAACCTTGCATGGATACCCAAACACGTACGCCTAACACCGCCAGTTCGCGGCTTGAAATCGAGCCGGGCTATCAGTCGGGCTTCGCGAACGAATTCGCGACGGAAGCTCTGCCGGGCGCGTTGCCCGAAGGCCGCAACTCGCCGCAACGCGCGCCCTATGGTCTGTACGCCGAACAGGTGTCGGGCACGGCGTTCACTGCGCCGCGCGGTCACAATCGCCGCTCGTGGCTGTACCGGATTCGTCCGGCGGCCGTGCATAAGCCGTTCACGCCGCTGCCGTCGGAGCGCCTCGTCGCCAACTTCGCCGAGGTGCCACCGACACCGCCGAACCAGTTGCGTTGGGACCCGCTGCCGATGCCCGCCGAGCCGACCGACTTCGTCGACGGCTGGGTGACGATGGCCGGCAACGGCGCGGCGGAATCGATGAGCGGTTGCGCGATTCATCTGTACGCGGCGAACCGCTCGATGCAGGACCGCTTCTTCTACAGCGCCGACGGCGAATTGCTGATCGTGCCGCAGCAAGGGCGCCTCCATATCGCCACCGAAATGGGCCGGCTCGACGTCGAGCCGTTCGAGATCGTGGTGATACCGCGCGGCGTGCGCTTCGCGGTGAGCCTGCCGGATGGTACGGCGCGCGGCTATATCTGCGAGAACTTCGGGGCATTGCTGCGTTTGCCGGATCTTGGCCCGATCGGCTCGAACGGCCTCGCCAATCCGCGCGATTTCCTCACGCCGCATGCGGCCTACGAGGATCGTGAAGGCAAGTTCGAACTCGTCGCCAAGCTGAACGGCAACCTGTGGCGAGCGGACATTGGCCATTCGCCGCTCGACGTGGTGGCGTGGCACGGCAACTACGCACCGTACAAGTACGATCTGCGCCGCTTCAACACGATCGGCTCGATCAGCTTCGACCATCCGGACCCGTCGATCTTTCTGGTGCTGCAATCGCAAAGCGACACGCCGGGCGTCGATGCGATCGACTTCGTGATCTTCCCGCCGCGCTGGCTGGCCGCCGAAGATACGTTCCGCCCGCCCTGGTTCCATCGCAACGTCGCGAGCGAGTTCATGGGTCTCGTGCACGGCGTGTACGACGCGAAGGCCGAGGGTTTCTTGCCGGGCGGCGGGAGTCTGCATAACTGTATGACGGGTCACGGCCCGGACGCGGACACGTTCGAAAAAGCCTCGCATGGCGACACGTCGAAGCCGATGAAAGTCGGCGACACGATGGCGTTCATGTTCGAGACGCGCACGCTGCTCAAGCCGACCCGCTTCGCGCTCGAAACCGCGCAATTGCAGGCGCATTACTACGAGTGCTGGCAAGGTCTCAAGAAACACTTCAATCCGGAGCAACGATGAACGCATTGAGCGATCTTCAGGCGACGCTCGATCCGTCGCGCAAAAGCTGGGTCGAGTCGGCCAACGAGCCGAGCAACGATTTCTCGATTCAGAATCTGCCGTTCGGCATTTTCAGCGACGCTCTGAATGCGACGCGCCGCGTGGGCGTGGCGATCGGCGACAGCATCGTCGATCTGGCCGCGCTCGAAAGCGCGGGTCTGCTGAGCGTGCCTTCGTCGGGCGCGGGCGAGAGCGTGTTCGTACGCGACACGTTGAACGATTTCATCGCGCTGGGACGCGACGCATGGCGCAGCGTGCGCGTTCAGTTGAGCAAGCTGCTGTCGCGCAATGACGCGACGTTGCGCGACGACGCCGAGCTGCGCAGCCGTGCGCTGATTCGCCAGGCCGACGCGCAATTGCATCTGCCGGTGCAGATTCCTGGCTACACCGATTTCTATTCGTCGAAGGAGCATGCGACGAATGTCGGCTCCATGTTCCGCGATCCGAAGAATGCGCTGCTGCCGAACTGGTCGGAGATGCCGATCGGCTACAACGGACGCGCGTCGTCGGTGGTGGTGAGCGGCACGCCGGTGCGTCGTCCTAACGGACAGTTGAAGCTGCCGGATCAGGAGCGTCCGGTGTTCGGCGCGTGCCGCAAGCTGGATATCGAGCTCGAAACGGGCTTCGTGATCGGCGCTGGCAACGCCCTGGGCGAGCCGGTTGCGTGCGCGGATGCCGAAGCGCATATCTTCGGCATGGTGCTGCTGAACGACTGGAGCGCGCGCGATATCCAGCAATGGGAATACGTGCCGCTCGGGCCGTTCAACGCGAAGACTTTCGCGACCACGATCTCGCCGTGGATCGTGACGCTCGACGCGCTCGAACCGTTTCGCGTCGCACAGCCGGCGCAAGAACCGCAGCCGCTCGACTACCTGCGCCACGACGGCGAGCATGCTTTCGACATCACGCTGGAAGTGACGCTGCGCCCAAAGCAGGCAGAGCGGGCGAGCACGATCACGCGGACCAACTTCAAGCACATGTACTGGACGATGGCGCAGCAGCTCGCGCATCACACGGTATCGGGCTGCAATACGCGCGTGGGCGACCTGATGGGCTCGGGCACGATCAGCGGGCCGACGGAAGATTCGTTCGGCAGCCTGCTCGAACTGACATGGAACGGCAAGAAGCCGCTGGAGTTGCAGGAAGGCGGCACGCGCAGTTTTATCGAAGACGGCGACGAGTTGACGCTCGCGGGTTGGTGCCAGGGCGAGGGTTTTCGAGTGGGCTTCGGTGTGTGCGCCGGGGAGATTTTGCCGGCGTTGAAGTGACGCTGAAAGACCGCGCGAGCAGCACGCAAGCCGCATGACGGAAAACGGGGAAGCCAGGATGAATGGCTTCCCCGTTTTGCTATTCGCGCATCATCACGCGGCGACACCGCGTCAAAGTCTGCTATCAGCCGACGCTCCCCACCGGCGCATGCCGCTTCTCCCACCAGACCGCGCCGAGAAACGCCAACGCCGCAGCGAGCAGCACGCCGACCATCGCGTCGTTACCCACACGCTTCATCAGCGCACCGGCCACTAGCGGGCCGCCGAAACTGGCCGCGCTCCACGAGGCGCCCACAAGCGAGCTGGCCGACACCAGCGCGACACCGCGAAAGCGTTCACCGCAGGCCACCAGCGAGAGCGTGTAGATCGCGCCTGCCGCCGCGCCGAGCACATAGAGCAGCGGCCAGCAAAGCCACGGTGAAGTGACCGCCCAAGGCAGAAACGGCAGTAACGCTACGACGACCACACCGCAACCGATATGCACCCGCTCGCGGCCGAGCCGGTCGGCGAGCCAGCCGATCGGAAACTGCATTGTCGTATCGCCAAGGAGCAGAGCCGAGGCGAACAGCACGGCCACCTCGCTCGTGATGCCGTGCGACATCGCGAAGAGCGGCAGCAAGAGAGCGCGATCGTGTCGAACAACGCGAAGAAGCCAGTGCCGATCACGAGCGCCGGCATCTGCGGTAAGACATGACGCCAGCTGCCGTGCGCCGCGTGCTCGTCGTCGGAGGCTTGGGGTGTCGTGCGGATCGCGGCGAGCATCGGCAGCGCCAGCAGGAAGATCGCGCCGCACAGCAGGAAGCGCCAGTGCGCGAAGCCCGCGATCTGACTCACCAGCACCGGCCCCGCCATCTGGAACAGCGTGAAGTTGGTGGCGTAGATGGCGACGACGCGGCCGCGCGAGGCGTCGTCGGCCAACTGGTTGACCCAGGCTTCGCCGATCGTGAAGAGGAGCATCAGCGCTGCGCCGCACAGCACGCGCAACACGGCCCAGAGCCACAGGTTCGCGGTGAGTTGCATCAGCGCGGTGGCGAGCGCCACCACCAGCACGGCACCGACGATCACCTGGCGGCCGCCGAAGCGCGCCGCGATCCAGCCGGCGAGCGGCACGATGACGAGCCCGCCGCCCGCTTGCGCGGCCGTCAGCAGACCGACCACGTCGGTGCCATAGCCGGCTTGCGTGAGCGCGAGGGCCGTGAGGGGAAGTGTCGCGCCGCTGCCGAGTCCGACAACGGCGACACTGAGGATCAAAGCGAGGAAATCGCGAGTGAGGATGACTTTCATCGGCCGAGATGCTACTACGGCCGCGAGTCATGCGCAGTCTGGATCGAGGTTGCGATGCGAGCCGTTGCTGCGCCGGCTGGCCGGCACGAGTGTGGCGGTGAGTCGTCGCGCAGGGTACGGATAAGCGCCGATAAGAGCGCCGATCAGGCCAATCAGCCCGCCACGGCGACCCGTTGCGCGCGCCGGTCGATCGACACCGACCACAGCGTCAGCACGAGTGCGCCAATCGAGGTCGCCACACCGACCCACGGCAGCGTCGTGAGTGGCGCGCCCGCGCCGATCGCCATGCCGCCGAGCCACGCGCCCGTCGCATTGCCGAGGTTGAAGGCGCCCTGGTTCAAGGTCGAAGCCAGATTCGGCGCATGGCTCGCGCGGTCGACGATCAGCATTTGCAGCGGCGGCACGATGGCGAAAGCCAGAACGCCCCAGGCGAAAATCGTGATCATCGCCGGAATTTCGGCATGCATGGTGCCGGCAAAGATGGTCAGGATGACGACGATGGCGAGCAGAAACGCCACCAGCGAAGGCATCAGCCGCCAGTCGGCGAGCTTGCCGCCCAGTGTGCTGCCCACCGTCAGGCCGAGACCGAACAGGAGCAACACGAGGGTCACGGCATGCGGCGTAAAGCCGGTCACGTCTTCGAGAATCGGCGTGATGTACGTGAAGGTGGAAAAGAGACTCGCCGATGCGAGCACGCTGATGCCGAGCACCATCAGCACTTGCGGGTTCTTCAACACGCTGAATTCGCGGACGAGGCTCGCCTTCTGCATTTCGATCTTCGCCGGCAGGCACACGGCGAGCGCGGCTGCCGCGACGAGGCCGATGCCCGTCACCGCCCAGAAGGTGGCGCGCCAGCCCACCGCCTGGCCGAGCGCGGTGCCGAGCGGCACGCCCAGCACGTTGGCGAGCGTGAGGCCCGTGAACATCAACGCGATGGCTTGCGCACGGCGGTTCGGCGCGACGAGGCCGGCAGCCACCACCGAACCGATGCCGAAGAACGCGCCATGGCAGAACGCCGTGACGATGCGCGCGGCCATCAGCACCGCGTAACCCGGCGCAACCGCGCACAGCAGATTGCCGACGATGAACACGCCGATCAGACTCATCAGCGCCTTCTTGCGCGGCATGTTGGCAACCGCGATCGCGACGATCGGCGCGCCGATGGTGACACCGAGCGCATACGCCGACACCAGCATGCCGGCCGCCGGGATCGAGACGGCCAGGTCGCGCGCGACATCGGGCAGCAGCCCCATGATCACGAATTCGGTGGTACCGATTCCAAAAGCGGCAACGGCAAGGGCGAGCAGAGGCAAAGGCATGATGAAGGAGCGTGAATCGGCGCGACGGGGGAACGTCGCGCGGCCGGCGCGCGTTTTCGGGGCGAGAACGCGTGCGCCGGACAAGGGGGTAAAGCAGTAGGGGATTCTACCTAAGTCAAAACAGCCTTGCTGAGCGTCAGGGCCGTTGTTGTTTTTCGCTGAAAACCGCGGCGGCTCGAACTCGCTTTTTGGCTAACGTGGGCCGTCGCCGGTATCGAAGATGTTGCCGTGGCGGCCTGCGCCTCCGGCGAAACGCGCCGCGCCGGCCACGCCTTCTTCGAAGACGGCCTGATAGCCGCCCGCGCCTTCGCGACGCAGTGCTTCCGCGAAATCATCCAGCATGCTGTTTTCCAGCACCGAGCGGCGATCGGCGAGCAACGCCGCCTGCGGCAACGCGGCGAGCTCCGCCGCCAACTGTTCGGCTGCCGCGCGCGCCGTGCCTTTGGCTACGACGCGGTTGGCGAGGCCGGAGCTGAGCGCTTCCTGCGCGCTCACCGCGCGGCCGGTCAGAATCAGGTCCAGCGCGCGTGACAGCCCGATCAGACGCGGCAGGCGGATCGTGCCGCCGTCGATCAGCGGAATTCCGACACGACGGCAGAACACGCCGAGTACGGCGTCGTCTTCGACCACTCTCAGATCGCACATCGCGGCCAGTTCCAGACCGCCCGCGACCGCATAGCCGGCAATCGCGGCGACGACCGGCTTGCTGAAGCTCGTGCGCGTCGGTCCCATCGGGCCGGGGCCGCGACCGTCGGCGTGCAGCTCGTTGCGGCGGGTGTCGTCGGCGAGAGCGCTCAGGTCCGCGCCGGCGCAGAAGGTGCCGCCCGCGCCGAACAGCACCGCCGCGCGCCAGGCCGGCTCCGCTTCGAAGCGGGCGAACGCGGCGCTGAGCGCTTGCGCGACAGGACGGTCGACGGCATTGCGACGCGCGGGCCGCTCAAGAACGATCGTGGCGACGCCGATATCCTCATTAGCTTCGATGCGCACGTGGTCATTGAAATTATGCGTGGTTACCATCGTTGTCTCCGTATCGATCCGCGTTACCTGCTCATTCGGGTTCTCGCGCGGTGTGTTCATGCAGCGTAGTTAATACCGTGGCCTGTCATGCTTCTTTCACAATCGGCTCGTAGCTTTAGCGCTCTCCTAACGCGCTGGCGATATTTCGCCGGCTTATCGAGCCTGCCTTTGCCCTTGTCCAATTCATCGTCAACCGCCGCGCCGGCTTGTGCCGAGACGGTCTGGACCGTGCCGCTGCAAGAGCATTCATGGTACGACCATGTGCGCCTGAAACGCGTCTTCGTCACGGATGGCACGCGCCATCAGGTCGTGCTCGTCGACGTGCGCAAGCTGCTCATGTGCGCCGATCGCGACAACACCGATTATGTCTTGAAGCCGGTCGCCGAATGGCATTCCGGCAAGGTGCGCGGCATTCGCGAGTTTCTCGATCCGGAGAACCCGCGCATTCCGCAGATGCCGTACGTGACGATCTCGACGCGTCGGGGGCCGGGTCTGCTCGGCTGGTTCGGCCTGGAGCGCGAGGGCGTGGTGGCCTTCCGCAATGGCCAGCATCGCGCGCGCTATCTGGCCGACGCGGGCGCGCGCTGGTTTCCGGTGGAAGTGCATGAGCGCGAAGCGATGTTGCTGCGTGAGCTTTGCGGCGCGGCGGACGACGCGCGCACGGCGGTCCGCGCGACGCCGCTGAACGGCAGCGGCGGAGTTTAAGCGGGCGTGCGCATGGCGATCCAGGCGACACCGCAAAACACCAGCAGTGGAATCTAAACCGCCGCGCGCACCACGTTGCGCGGCGTGCCGGCTTGCCACGCCGCGACGTTCGCGAGCGTGGTCTGGGCGATCTCGCTCATCGCCTCGCGGGTGAAGAACGCCTGGTGCGCGGTGACGATCACGTTCGGGAACATCAGCAGGCGCGCCAGCACATCATCCTGCAAGGGCAGGTTCGAGTGGTCCTCGAAGAACAGGCCGCCTTCTTCTTCATAGACGTCGAGCCCGAGGTGGCCGAGCTGGCCGTCCTTCAACGCGCCGATCAATGCATTGCTTTCGACGAGACCGCCGCGGCCCGTGTTGATCAGCATCGCGCCGCGCTTCATCTTCGCGAGCGCGGCGGCGTCGATCAGGTGGTACGTGCCCGTCACCAGCGGGCAATGCAGGCTGACGACGTCGGACTCGGCGAGCAGCGTGTCGAGCGGCACATAGCGGGCGCCGAGCGCGAGCAGGTCGTCGGCGGGCGTGCCGGGATCGTGCGCCAGCACCTGCATGCCGAAGCCCGCCATGATGCGGCCGAACACACGACCGATCATGCCGGTGCCGATCACGCCCACGGTCTTGCCGTGAAGATCGAAGCCGAGCAGTCCATGCAGTGAAAAGTCGCCTTCGCGCGTGCGTGCGGCGGCGCGCGGCAAACGCCGGTTCAGCGCCAGGATCAAGCCGACCGCATGCTCGGCCACGGCGTGCGGCGAGTAGGCGGGCACCCGCGCGACGGTGATGCCGAGGCGTTCGGCCGCGGCCAGATCGACGTGATTGAAGCCCGCCGAGCGCAGCGCGATCATGCGCGTGCCGCCGGCATGGAGCCGCTCCAGTACCGCCGCATCGACGCTGTCGTTGACGAACGGGCACACCACTTCATAGCCTTGGGCGAGGACGGCGGTCTCGCTGTCGAGGTGCGATTCCTGGAAATGCAGCTCATAGCAGTGTGACGCATTGGCTTCGCTGAACGTGTCGCTGTCGTACTGGCGGCTGCTGAAAAGAATCATGCGCATGTCGGACTCCGAAGATGGCGTGCCAATGCTAAAGATCATTTTTTGCGAAGATGAATTGGCCAGGAGTTGAAAATAATATTGACAGCTTCGCCGAACTACAATATTTATTAAAAAAGCAGTCTTAAGAAAGCATGTTCACTCATGCTGTAATAATTGGCCATCAGCAGACTAAGTCTTTTTCACGGCGTTGGGCTACTTCGCGAGGAAAGAGTGACTGTCGAGCTATCGAAAATCCGTTCCACCGCCACGGACGCCGTTGCAATGCGGCATCTCCCCTTAGACGCGATTCGCGTCATTCAATTGCCATAAATTGTGTTTTCACTCAGTCGCTATGCCGGTTGAGTAATGTGGCGCGACATACTGGGTGAAAATGAATTCATTGGTATTTGGGGAATGAATCTTTCGGCATCCTGCCAATCAACCCAAAAATCGGCGAGCCAACATGATCGGTGAATTGCTGAGATCTCAACCCGAGATCGCGCTGTTCGCAAGCCTTGCAATCGGATATTTCATTGGCTCGTTCCGCATCGGACCCATTCAGCTGGGCGGCGTGTGCGGCACGTTGATCGTCGCGTTGCTATTGGGCCAGACAGGCGCACGCCTCGCTCCCGATCTGAAGAACATCGCGTTCGCGTTGTTCATCTTCGCGCTGGGCTTCACCGGCGGACCGCAGTTCTTCGCCAATGTCGGGCGCGGCTGGCGCTACGGTCTGCTGTCGGTGGTCGAGATCGTTTCCGTGCTGGCGCTGATCATGATCGCCGTGGTCGTCATGCGGCTCGACGCCGGCACGGCGGCCGGTCTACTGGCCGGCGCGGCGACGGAGTCGGCCGTGATCGGCACGGCGTCCGAGGCGATTTCCAAGCTCGGCTTCAGCGATTCCGAAACGCTGCGCTTGCAGGCCAACATCGTGACGGCGTACAGCGTGAGCTACCTGTTCGGCCTGATCACCATCGTGCTCTTCACGAGCCAGTTCGCGCCGCTGCTGTTGCGCGTCAATCTGCGCGACGAAGCCGAGCGCGTGTGGCGCAAGCTCGGTGGCGACGGCGCGTATGGCGAGGGTCAGCGCGCTGCCGCGCCGGCGCTCGTGGGCCGCGCGTTCGAAGTCGGCGCGGCGGCCGGCACGACGATCCGGGCATTCGAACAGCAGTACGGCTTCAACCTGACGGTCGAGCGGGTCCGGCGCAATGGCGCGGAGGTGCCCGCCGAACCGCAACTCACGCTTGCGCGAGGCGACGTCATTCTGGTGGGCGGGCGGCGCGAAGCGATCGTGGCGGCCGCCGCAGGTCTCGGTGCCGAAGTGGACGGCGCGGACTTCGGCCAGGTGATGGCCGAGAAGCTCGACGTCGTGCTGACACGCCGCGACCTGCACGGCCTGACGGTCGCGCAGGTGCGCGAGCAGGCGGCGCCCGAAAACGGCCGCGGCGTCTACATCGCGGCGGTCACGCGACTCGAGACCACAGTGCCCGCGCTGCCCGGCACCGAACTCAATCGCGGCGACGTGCTCACGCTGGTGGGCGGCAAGGCGGATGTCCTGCGCGGCGCGAAGCGTCTGGGCTACGTGGTCGCGGCCACGCAGAAGACCGACTTCGTTTATCTGGGGCTCGGCGTGCTGGTCGGCATGGCGATCGGTCATCTCGGCGGGCGGGTCGGCGGCGTGTCGATCGCGCTCGGCACGGGCGGTGGCTGTCTGCTGTCGGGGCTGCTGTTCGGCTGGATCCGTTCGCGTTATCCGGTGATCGGCTCGCTGCCTTCGGCGGCGGCGCAAATCCTCAAGGACTTCGGCCTCGCCACTTTCATCGCCGCGGTGGGTTTGTCGGCGGGACCGGACGCCATCAAGCTGGTGCGCGAGTACGGACTCGCATTGCCGGTGGCCGGGATTCTGATGGTGCTCGTGCCCGGTCTGCTGTCGCTCTGGATCGGCCGCATGTTTCTCAAGCTGGAGGCGCCCATGCTGCTCGGCGCGATTGCAGGCCAGCAATGCAGCACGCCTGCGATCAGCGCACTGGTGGGCGTTACCGGCAACTCCACTCCGGTGATCGGCTACACGATCACGTATGCACTCTCGAACATTCTGTTGCCGCTCATGGGGCCGGTGGTCGTCGGCCTCGCCGGGAAATTCCACTAGGCGGCCAGATGTGCCGGGCGTGGCAAGCCATGCCACGTTTGGCCGATGCAGCAGACGGCACGCGCGGCGCGACACGATTGCGCCTCGCCTGCGCGGGCAGCAACCAGTACTCAGTATCGCAAACTATCCAGCGAGGGCACGATGGACTGGCTACATCATATTTTTCAGAAATCACCGGAGATGGCGCTGTTTCTGTCGCTCGCGGCCGGGTACTTCATCGGACAGATCAACTTCGGCAAGTTTCAGCTGGGCGGCGTGGGCGGCTCGCTGCTGGCTGCGGTGGTGATCAGTCAGGCGGGCGTGACGATCGACAACGGCGTGAAGTCGGTCATGTTCGCCGTCTTCATCTACGCGGTCGGCTACGACTCCGGCCCGGGCTTCTTCAACTCGCTGAACCGCAAGACGCTGCGTGAGATTGCCATGGCCGTGTTTCTGGCAGTCACCGCGCTGATCACCGTGGTGGTGTGCGCGAAGCTGTTCCACCTGAACAAGGGGCTCGCCGCCGGACTCGCGGGCGGCGCGCTGACGCAATCGGCGATTATCGGCACGGCGGGCGACGCGATTGCGCGTCTCGGCCTGCCCGCCGATCAGGTCAAGTCGCTGCAATCGGACGTGGCGATCGCCTACGCGGTGACCTATGTGTTCGGCTCGTTGGGCGCGATCATCGTGTGCGTGAATATCCTGCCCAAATTCATGGGCCAAAGTTTGCGCGATGCCTCGCTCGAAGTGGAACGCGAACTGACCGCGGGTGCGACGGCCACCGGGCCGGGGCAACTCTCCGCGCTGCCCGAGATGGTCGGCCGCGCGTACACGATCGATGTCAGCGCAGGGAAAACGGTGAAAGCCGTCGAGACGCAGCATCGAGACCTGTTGACGATCGAGCGGATCAAGCGTGACGGCCAGCCGCTCGACCCGGCGCCCGATCTGGTGCTGAAACCCAACGACGTGGTGCTCGTGGTGGGGCGCCGCGAGGCCGTGGTCGAATTCGGCGCGGCCGGCGGCGAGGTTGCCGCCGTCGAAGATGTCGGCGTCGTCATGCAGACACGCGAAGGCGTGTTCACGCGCAAGGGCATGAACCACACGACGATCGCCGCCGCGCGGCAAGTGGTGGATCGCGATATGCGGCACGGCGTCTACATCCAGAGTATTTCGCGTGCCGGTCAGCCACTGCCGGTACTGCCGGAAACCATCCTGGAGCACGGCGACGTCATCACTTTCTACGGTTCGCCGAAAGACACCAAGCGCGCCGTCGAAGCGGCCGGCTACGAGCTGCCGTACACCAACAAGACCGACTTCATCTACATGGGCGTCGGCCTCGTGCTCGGTCTGCTGATCGGGCTGATCGTCGTCGATGTCGCCGGCATTCCGCTCACGCTCGGCTCGGGCGGCGGCTGCCTGCTGGCCGGGTTGCTGTTCGGCTGGATGCGCGGCAAGTATCCGATGTATGGCGTGATGCCGACGGCGGCCTCGCAACTGCTGAAGGACTTCGGCCTCGCGGCCTTCGTGGCGGTGGTCGGTTTGAACTCCGGCCTGCAGGCGGTAGTCACCGTCAAACAGAGCGGCTTGACGATCTTCCTGCTCGGCGTGTTCGTCACGTTGTTTCCGTTGTTGCTCACCATGCTGTTCGGCCGCTACGTGCTGAAGTACAACAACGCGGCCATTCTCGCGGGGGCGCTGACCGGCTCGCGCAGTGCGAATCCCGCCTTCGGCGGCGTGCTCGACAAGGCGGAAAGCTCCGTGCCGACCGTGCCGTTCGCGATCACGTACGCGATCGCGAACGTCGCGTTGACACTGCTCGGCCCGCTCGTGGTCGGGCTCGTGTAGCGCACGTCTATCGATCTCTGTTACGCCGGCGCTAACCGGGCGATCGTTCGCCGCGCCGGCATCTTTCACCAGGCTCATTGGAGAACGCATCATGGCAAAAGAGAAGGGCGACAAGAAACGTGCGGATATGGCGCAACCGGGCATGTCGGCACTCAGCCCGTTCGAGTTGAAGGACGAACTGATCAAGGCCGCCGGCGGCAGCGCCGTGGAACGACCCGCCAATGCGTCGATGCTCAACGCCGGGCGCGGCAACCCGAATTTTCTCGCGACGATTCCGCGCCACGGCTTCTGGCAACTCGGTCTCTTTGCGATGCGCGAATCGGAGCGCTCGTTTGCCTACATGCCTGAGGGCGTGGGCGGCTTTCCGCGGCACGACGGCCTCGAGGAACGCTTCGATTTATTCCTGCGCGAGAACAAGGGCGTGGCCGGCATCGACTTTCTGCGCGGTGCGGTGTCGTACGTGCGCGATCAGCTGGGTTACTCCGCCGGCGACTTTCTCTACGAAATGTGCGAGGGCATTCTCGCTTCCAACTACCCGGTGCCGGACCGCATGCTGAAGCTGTCCGAACTGATCGTCGGGCAGTATCTGCGCAAGGAGATGATCGGCGACCATCCTTTTGTCGGCGAATTCGACATATTCGCGGTGGAAGGCGGTACGGCCGCGATGACGTATATCTTCAACACGCTGCGCGAGAATCACCTGATCAAGGCGGGCGACACGATCGCGCTCGGCATGCCGATCTTCACGCCGTACATCGAGATTCCGCGCTTGAACGACTACCGGTTGAACGTCGTCAATCTCGAAGCCGACGTGGCCAATGGCTGGCAGTATTCGAAGAAGGAACTCGACAAGCTGCGCGATCCGAAGGTGAAGGCGTTCTTTCTCGTGAACCCGAGCAATCCGCCTTCGGTGAAGATCAATGACGAAAGCCTTCAATACATTGCCGAGATCGTCAAGGAACGGCCCGATCTGATCCTGCTGACCGACGACGTGTACGGCACCTTTGCCGACGACTTCGTGTCGCTGTTCGCGCTCGCGCCGAAGAACACCATTCTCGTGTATTCGTACTCGAAATATTTCGGCGCGACCGGCTGGCGCCTCGGCACGATCGCGACGCATCGCGACAACGTGCTCGACAAGCTGATCGCCGAGTTGCCGAAAGACACGAAGAAGCAGTTGCACGAGCGCTACGAATCGATCACGACGGAGCCGGACAAGCTCAAGTTCATCGACCGGCTGGTGGCCGACAGCCGCACGGTCGCGCTGAATCACACCGCGGGTCTGTCGACGCCGCAGCAGGTGCAGATGGTGCTGTTTTCGCTGTTCTCGTTGATGGACACGCCGGACGCCTACAAGAACGCGTTGAAGCGTTTGATTCGCAAGCGCAAGCAGGCGCTTTACGAAGAGGTCGGCATTTCCTTCGAGGACGACGATCCGAATCAGGTCGACTACTACACGATTCTCGACGTCGAATTCCTCGGCGAGCGGATGTTCGGGCGTGAGTTCGTCGATTGGCTGCTGAAGAACACGCAGCCATCCGAAATGCTGTTCCGCCTCGCGCGCGAGGCGCGGGTCGTGCTGCTGCCGGGGCTTGGCTTCGGCACGCAGCATCCGTCGGGGCGCGTGTCGTTGGCGAACCTGAACGAAGCCGACTACCGGCAGATCGGGCGCGCGTTGCGCAAGCTGATCGAGGAGTATGTCGAGCGTTTCAACGCGGCGACCGGCAAGAAACTCGACAAGACCACGGTGAAATGACGGCTTTGTCGACGGTGTCGTGGGGTCAGGCATAGTCAAAAAACTTGCGCAACTGCGCGGATCGGTGAATGATCGAACCGGCGGCCTCGCCAGCGTCCATGCTGGCGGGGCCGTTTGCTCTTTCGCGCCCTGACATTCACGTACCGATCATCATGCCGACTTCATCATTCACATCCGCCTCTTTTGCTGTGCCCTGTCCGGTTGTCGAGTCGCTCGACGCCATTCTTCCCGAAGAGCCGCTTCTGATGATGGGCGCCGGCCCCGTGCCGATTCCCGCGGCCGTGGCGAAGGCCAATGCGATCGTGATCAATCACCTGGGCGCAACGATGGTGAAGGTGATTGGGCAGGTGAAGTCGATGGCGCGCTATGTGTTCCAGACGAATTCGAAATGGGTGCTGGGTGTGGCCGGACCCGGCTCGGCCGCGATGGAGATGGCGATTTCGAACCTGGCGTGGGAAGGCACGCGGGTGCTGTCCATCAAGAACGGTTTTTTCAGCGAACGGATGGCGGAGATGGGCCGGCGCGTCGGCGCGCGGGTGAGCACGCTCGATGTTGCCGACCGGACGGTGGCGAGCCTCGAAGAGATTGCCGAGGCGATCCGGCGCGAGCGGCCTGAGATCGTGACGGTGGTGCAGGGCGAGACGTCCAATACGGTGTGGAATTATCGGCTGAAGGAAATTGCCGCGTTGGCGAAAGCGGCCGGCGCGCTGGTGATCGTCGATGCGGTTTGCACGTTGAGCACGATGCCGTTGGAAATGGATGCCTGGGGGATCGATGCGGTGATTACGGGTGGGCAGAAGGGGTTGTCGTCGATTCCGGGCGTGTCGTTGATTGCGTTTTCAGATGCGGCGTGGGAGAGGGTTAAGGGGCGCACGGCGCCGAACGCGCATTGGTGTCTGGATGCGAGGCTTGCTGAGAATTTTTGGCATAACGCTGGGTATCACTATACGGCGCCTGTTTCTGGGGTTCTGGCTTTGCATGAGGCTTTGCGGTTGGTGTGTGCCGAGACGCTCGAGAAGCGGTTTGCGCGGCATTTGAGGTGTTCGCTGGCGTTGCAGGATGGGGTGGTGGCGATGGGGCTTCGGTTGTATGCGCCGGAGGCTTGTCGGTTGAATTCGGTTGTGGGGATCGAGGTGCCTGATCGGTTTAGTCCTGCGGATGTTTGTGCGCATATTTCGCGGATGCATCAGGTGGAGATTTCGGGGTCGTTTGGGTTGCCCATTGTTCGCGTTGGGCAGATGGGGGAGCAGTGTCGGGAACATAATCTTTTTCGGACTGTGCATGCGCTGGGGCGGACTATGGTTGATCTTGGGGTTAAGGTGGATTTGCCGGCGGGGGTTGCGGCTTTGGAGAGAGGGTTGTCGGGGGGGAGGTGATCGGGTTTTTTGCCTGCTCGGCGGAGGTTGTTTGTTGGTGGTGGTTTTTGGTGTTGGCCTTTCCTTGATTTGTTTGTGGTCTATTAGCGTTGCCCCTGTGCGGGGCGGCACCTACTTTCTTTGCCGCGGCAAAGAAAGTAGGCAAAGAAAGCCGCTTTGAACCGCCAGATCATAAGCGGGTCCCCCGCACAGTCACGGTAGTGGCGCATCTGGAATCTGTGTCCTCGCACATTCGGCCGCAGTGACAAGGGCGTCATACTTCCCGCCTCGCGCTCCGCGCTCGCCGGAAGGGCTTTTCAAAACCAGTGGTTTTAGTTGGGCCCGCTGGGGCCGTTGGCTTCGCCTCGGCGATGCCGCTATGCCTGTGAGTTCAATGCGATCCGCGCGCCAAACGCCCCTTGCATTCCAGCAGGACCGCGGCGGCGCATAATCAATTTGTGCGCGGTGGGGGCCGTCGGCTTTGCCTCGGCGTTGGCGCTCGGCCTGTGAGTTCAATGCGCCCCGCGCGCCAAACGCCTCTTGCATTCCACCAGGACCGTGGCGGCCCATCATCAATTTGTGCGCGGTCGGGCCGTCGGCTTTGCCTCGGCGGTGCCGCTCGGCCTGTCAGTTCAAGGCGATCCGCGCGCCAAACGCCTCTTGCATCCCACCAAGATCGTGGCGGCCCATCATCAATTTGTGCGCGACCGGGCCGTCGGCTTCGTCTCGGCGGTGGCGCTCGGCCCATAAGTTTCAAAGCGCCCCGCGCGCCAAACGCGCCTCTCATTCCAGCACAACGGGGTTGGCCCATGTCAATTTATGTACGCCGCAGGCCGCTGGCTTCGACCCGCGAAGATCGCGCGGACGGTAAGGCTCAATGTGCTCCCCGCACCAAACGTGACTCGCTCTTCAGCAGAGCAACGTCGGTCCATGAATGGTCGCTGATTTTTGAAGGCAACTGGACACATCTCGCCGCCCAAAAATGTCGTCACGCATGAATTGATCATGCATCTCGCTAATCGGATTGGGCGCACGCTTTGCGAATCATTCGCTGCGGTTTTTGCGGAAGTTTCTTCTGCGTCGTAGTCCTTTACTCTGGCAGATCATTGGGCAATTTCGGAATTGGTTGCCGCGTACGCGTTTTAGCTCGTTCGGGTGATCGCTCGCAACGCGATATGTTTAAACTCGTTTTGTCGTGTACTTCACGACAACAGGTTTCGCAGCCTGCCTCACGCAGAACTCGCATGCTTGCACTAGCAAGTGCGCGGCTGCCTTTGCACGCCTGATCACAATGGGCGGGCCTTGGCGGGGGAGCCCTACGGCTCGCCGGTTCTTGGTTCTGTGTGCCGGTCTGCGAATCCCGTCAATGTGCCCGCTCACCACCGTACAAGCGCGAGGTGAGCGATCCAGACAAGTTTAGGGAGATCGCGCCATGAGTAAATCTGTCAAACGTTCACGGACCACAACGCGGCCGCCCGTTGACGCGGTTCAATACGAGAAACTGGCGCTGTCCGCATTCGGATTGATCGAACGGCAATTAAGCCAATTAGACAAATTGGCGACGCTTGTGGCCTCGATAGTTAGGAGTCCGGCTGTGACAAGGGAGGAGAGACATCGCCAGCGACGGTTGCTTGAACTGTTGCTCGACATCGTTGAGGACTACCAATACGAAGTCGAGACTGACCGTGAGCTATATCAGGTCATTGCGCTGGACGCGAGTGGAGTGGTGCAAAGCCGGATCACAGCGCGCCATGCAGCGAAAGTTCTTGCAAAAGCGACGCGGAGGGCATCCGAAACC
>NZ_JARESX010000057.1:0-45996 GCF_046026435.1 Paraburkholderia sp. RL17-381-BIF-C
CTGGCCGAACCGGGTCCGATGCGAACCGAGATCGATCACCGATCGCAACGGGGGATGCGAAAGGCGGAGACCGACCCATGTGCTCGACACTGTGGGCGAGGCACCTAACACTGCCTGGCTGCGGTATCATCGCGACCCATGCTCAAGGGCTCCTGGATGCAGCCACCAATGTCCTACCAGAACTATCAAGCGATCCTCGAACAGATCCATCGCGACATCGAGCCGTGGCGCACCGCGGGCCGCGCCGCAGACTACATTCCCGAACTCGCGAATGTGCCCGCCAACAGCTTCGGCATGGCCGTTGTCACGACCTCGGGGGACGTGTATCGCGTGGGACAAGCCGATACGCGCTTTTCAATTCAGAGCATCTCCAAGCTGTTCGCGTGCACGATGGCATTCAGGCTGCTGGGCGATGCGTTGTGGCAGCGCGTGGGCCGTGAGCCGTCGGGTACGGCCTTCAATTCGCTCGTGCAACTCGAGGCCGAGAAGGGCAAGCCGCGCAACCCGTTCATCAACGCAGGCGCGCTGGTCGTCACCGATGTGCTGTGCCGCCGCTTCGTCAACGCGGAGACAGCGCTCGTCGAATTCATGCGGCGGTTGACGGGTGAATCGACCATCGACTATGACATGCGCGTGGCTCAGTCCGAATTGCAGCACGCACACCGCAATCGCGCGATGGCCCATTTCATGGCGAGCTTCGGCAACCTGGAGATGCCGCCCGAGGCTGTCGTCGATGCGTATTGCCGTCAATGCGCGATATCGATGAACTGCGTCGAACTGGCGAAGGCCGCGCTCTTTCTCGCCAACGGCGGCGTCGCGCCGATCTCTGGCGAACGTATCCTCGACGCGAGTTCGGCCAAACGCCTGTCCGCTCTTATGCTGACATGCGGCACGTACGACGCGGCCGGTGACTTCGTGTATCGCGTCGGCTTGCCAGCGAAAAGCGGCGTGGGCGGCGGTATCGTCGCGGTGCTGCCGGGGGAAATGGCCGTCTGCGTCTGGTCGCCCGGACTCGACGCGAACGGCAACTCACTTGCGGGCGTTCAGGCGCTTGAACGGTTGACCACGCTTACCGGGCGGTCGATTTTTTGAGAACACCGGAGTCCAGGTCATTCGGCAAGCGTCGACTCACACTGAGCGAGCGCCAAGTGAAAGGCTGGGACCGACCCGTTTCCGTCAGTCAGGTCATTGCATTAGTTGTGGCCGTTCTCGAATTACCAACGGTCACTTGCCCGTCGTGCGCACTGCGCATCGGCAGGCGCCGCAAACAGCGTCCCGACTGTCGGAGGAAAGCCTCTGCAAACGAGCGGGCCGGCTGCAGCCGGCCCAAGGCGGTGGTGCTATCGGCTTGCAACGGCCTGAGGATCGGCGGGTTGCCACCCTCCGCCGAGTGCCTTGAATGCAGCGACCGCTGCGCGCGCGGATTCCGTTTGCGCCTGCACCCGCTCGTCGGATGCGCGCAGCAAGTTTTGATCGGCCTGCAGGACTTCGATCAGGCTGACGACACCTTTCTGGTAGGCCGCAAACGAGGCGGCTCGCGCCCGGCCTAGCGAATTCACACCCTGCGCGAGAACGGCAGCCTGCTCCTCGCGCTTCACGAGCGTAGAGAAAGAATTCTCGACGTCCTCCGTTGCGTGCAGTGCGGCAAGCCGGTACGCGGCGAGCATCTCGGCATCCTGGCCTTTGGCCTCATTGATCTGCGAATTGATGCGGCCGAAATCGAACAGACGCCAGCGCAACCCCAGCACGCCAGCGCCCTGACTGGCACCGCTGCTGAACAGGTTGCCGCTGGCCACTGAGGTGGCGCTCCCAATCAGTCCACTGAGTGACAGCTTGGGGTAATACTCGGCGACTGCCACGCCAATACGCGCGTTGGATGCAGCAAGGCGACGCTCAGCCACGATCAGATCGGGCCGACGCCTGAGCAACTCGCGAGGCGAGCCGGCGCCCGCAATTCGCGGGGCGGCTGGGATACCAGCACCCTCGAACAGTTCCGCCCGATGTGTGCCGGGCTGTGCGCCCAGCATCACGTCCAGCGCGTTCATCGCCGCATCCAGGCCGGCCTCCAGGACCGGGATGGATGCCTGCACCTGCGCCAGCGCGCCTTCAGCCTGGCTCACCTGAAGATCGGCCGCCAGGCCTTTCCCATACAAAAGCTTGATGGTCGAGAGCAGATCCTGCTGCGTCTGAAACTGCTTGCGGGCCACCTGCAAACGAGCCTGCAATCCACGAATGGTGATGTAGATGTCGGCCGTCTGTGCTGCCACAGCCAGGCGCGTGGCCACCTCGCCGGCCTCTGAAGCCTGATAATCGGCAACTGCCGCTTCCCGCTCGCGACGCAGGCCACCAAACACATCCAGTTCCCAGCTCGCGTTGAAATTGGCCTCGTAGTCGTTGCCGTAGCGATCGAAACCAGGCGTTGAGTTCAGGACGCGTCCCAGCGGAGTTTCAACCGACTGGTAGACCCGGGCCATCTGGCCACTGACATTGCCAGAAGGAAGCAGCGCGGCGTTCGCCGCGCCGAGTCCCGCACGCGCCTGCACCACGCGAGCGGACGCCTGCGCGAGGTCGAGGTTCTGATCAAGCGCAAGCGCGATGAATCGCGTCAGTTGCGGATCGCCGAAACCCGTCCACCAAGTTACCAGGTCTGCGCTCGCCGCCGCCTCCCGGTGATCTACCGCGGCCTGGCCATGGAAATGGTCCGGCATTGCCACGTCGGTCCGGACGTAATCGGGGCCCACAGCGCAGGCTCCAGAGAGGCTGGCGACAATGACCGCAACAAGGAGGTGTTTGGGTAGCATGAGCGTCTTCACAAGATTCCTGATGTGACCATAATACCAAATGGTCACTGGTTGTCCATTCCTGTATGCTATGGCCATGAAAAACACCACCACTCCCTCCGTCCCCGCGCGCGGCCCGGTTGACCACGAGGTGCGGGACCAGATCGTTGCCGCCGCCACGGAGCACTTCAGCCGGTATGGCTACGAGAAAACGACGGTCTCCGACCTTGCCAAGGCGATCGGGTTTTCCAAGGCCTACATCTACAAATTCTTCGAATCCAAGCAGGCCATTGGCGAAATGATCTGCGTCAATTGCCTGCGGGAAATCGAAGGCGAGGTCCGGACAGCCGTCGCAGAGACCGATCTGCCGCCGGAGAAGCTGCGACGAATGTTCAAGGTCTTTACCGAAGCGAGCCTCAAGCTGTTCTTCCGGGACCGCAAGCTATACGACATTGCCGCATCAGCCGCCACGGAAAACTGGCAGGCGGTGCAAGCCTATGAAGCACGCGTGCAGAAGCTGCTCCAGGAAGTCCTGCAGGCGGGCAGGCAAAGCGGCGACTTCGAGCGCAAGACGCCGCTCGATGAAACTGCAATGGCGATCTACCTGGTGCTGCGCCCCTATCTCAATCCGCTACTCCTGCAATACAACCGCGACACCACCGACGTCGCACCTGCACAGCTATCCAGCCTGGTACTCCGAAGTCTGTCGCCCTGATGCGCTTCGCGAGTGACGCTTGACTGAAATAGTCACTAGAACCATAATGAAAGTCGTCATCACTTTATCGATGGGACTTTCATGTTCTCGCGTCGTCTCGCCACATCCGCACTCGCCTGTGCGCTAGCGCTTGCGCTAGCGGCCTGTGGCGAAAAAGCACCGCCCGATCCGCGCACCGAGGTCCCGCTGGTGCGCACGGCCATCGTTCACAGCGCCGTCCCCGCAGCCCGTTCGTTTACGGGGACTGTCGCGGCTCGCGTGCAGAGCGACCTGGGTTTTCGTGTTTCCGGCAAGGTGCTGGAACGGCTTGTGGATACCGGCCAAACCGTCAAACGCGGCCAGCTGCTGATGCGCCTCGATCCCATCGATCTCAAGCTTGCCGCGCAGGCCCGGCAGGAGGCGGTCACCGCCGCGCGGGCGCGGGCGCAGCAGACCGCGCAGGATGAGGAGCGCTATCGCGACCTGCGCGGCACGGGTGCGATCTCGGTTTCGGCCTACGACCAGGCCAAGGCGGCCGCCGATGCCGCCAGGGCGCAGCTCAGCGCGGCCCAGGCCGACGCCGACGTGGCGCGCAATGCGACGGACTACGCCAATCTGGCCGCGGACGGCGATGGCGTCGTGATGGAAACGCTGGCCGAACCGGGCCAGGTCGTCAGCGCCGGACAGCCCGTAGTGCGCCTGGCCCATGCCGGGCGCCGCGAGGCCGTGATCCAGCTACCGGAAACTCTGCGCCCCGCCATGGGTTCGGTCGCCCATGCGACCCTGTTCGGCAACAGCGGCGTCAGCGTGCCGGTCACGCTACGCCAGCTCTCGGATACGGCGGATCCGCGTACCCGCACCTTCGAAGCTCGTTATGTGTTGCAGGACGCGCTGGCCGGTGCGCCGCTAGGTGCAACCGTCACGATCGAGATACCGGACGCACGCGTGGCGCTCCAGGGCGGCATGCAGGTGCCGATTGGCGCCGTGCTCGACGCGGGCAAAGGGCCCGGCGTGTGGGTCGTCGACGGCAAGCCGACCAGGGTTGCATGGCAGCCGGTGACGGTTCTTCACCTGGACGACGGCAGCGCGCGCGTGTCCGGTACGTTGAAGCAAGGCGATCGCGTCATTGCGCTCGGTGCCCAGTTGCTGCACGAAGGCAAACAGGTCCGCGTGTCCGGCGAGGCCGTCGCAATGGCGAACGAAGGAGCACGTCCGTGAGCGAAGGCCGATTCAATCTGTCGGCGCTCGCGGTGCGTGAGCGCTCCATCACCTTGTTCCTGATCTGCCTGATCTCGCTGGCCGGGCTCCTGTCGTTCTTCAAGCTGGGGCGCGCCGAAGATCCAGCGTTCACAATCAAGGTGATGACCATCGTCACCGTATGGCCGGGGGCCACTGCGCAGGAAATGCACGATCAGGTCGCAGAGAAGATCGAAAAGCGCATGCAGGAGCTGCGCTGGTACGACCGGACCGAAACTTACACACGACCTGGCCTGGCCTTCACGACGCTAACATTGCTCGACAGCACACCACCGTCGGAAGTGCAGGAGCAGTTCTACCAGGCCCGGAAAAAAATCGGCGACGAAGCAGCCAACCTTCCGGCTGGCGTGATCGGGCCGATGGTCAATGACGAATATGCTGACGTCACGTTTGCGCTCTTCGCACTGAAAGCCCGGGGCGAACCGCAACGGCTGCTCGTGCGGGATGCCGAGACGCTGCGCCAACGGTTGCTCCACGTGCCGGGCGTGAAGAAGGTCAACATCATCGGCGAGCAGACCGAGCGCATCTACGTCCAGTTCTCGCATGACCGGCTGGCAACGCTCGGTGTCAGCCCGCAGGACGTATTCGCCGCGCTCAATGGCCAGAACGCCCTGACGCCAGCCGGCTCCGTGGAGACCAAAGGTCCGGAGGTGTTCATTCGCCTGGACGGCGCCTTCGACAATCTGCAGAAGATCCGCGACACGCCGGTCGTCGTGCAAGGTCGCACGCTGAAACTGTCGGACATTGCCACCGTCGAGCGCGGTTATGAAGATCCGGCGACATTCATGATCCGCAACAACGGCGAGCCCGCGCTGCTGCTGGGCATCGTGATGCGCGACGGCTGGAACGGGCTCGATCTCGGCAACGCACTGGACAGCGAGGTCGGCACAATCAACGCCGGGCTGCCGCTCGGCATGAGCCTGACAAAGGTCACCGACCAGGCCGTCAACATTCATTCGGCGGTCGACGAGTTCATGCTCAAGTTTTTTGTCGCCCTGCTGGTGGTCATGCTCGTGAGCTTCGTGAGCATGGGCTGGCGCGCAGGCCTGGTGGTTGCCGCCGCTGTCCCGTTGACGCTGGCCATCGTATTCGTGGTGATGGCCGCGACAGGCAAGAACTTCGATCGCATCACGCTGGGATCCCTGATCCTTGCGCTGGGCCTGCTGGTAGACGACGCGATCATCGCCATTGAAATGATGGTGGTGAAAATGGAGGAAGGCTACAGCCGTGTGGCCGCCTCTGCCTATGCCTGGAGCCATACTGCCGCACCCATGCTCGCGGGCACGCTGGTGACGGCCGTGGGCTTCATGCCCAACGGCTTCGCGCGGTCCACCGCGGGCGAATACACCAGCAACATGTTCTGGATTGTCGGCATTGCACTGATCGCATCCTGGGTCGTTGCCGTGTTCTTCACGCCCTACCTCGGCGTGAAGATGCTGCCCGACTTCAAAAAGGTCGAAGGCGGGCATGACGCGATCTATGACACGCCGCGCTACAACCGCTTCCGTCAGCTGCTCACGCGCGTGATCGTGCGCAAATGGCTGGTCGCCGGTTCGGTCGTTGGCCTCTTTGCCATCGCCATCCTCGGTATGGGCGTGGTCAAGAAGCAGTTCTTCCCGATCTCCGACCGTCCCGAAGTGCTGGTCGAAGTGCAGATGCCCTATGGCACATCGATTTCACAGACCAGCGCCGCCACGCAAAAGGTGGAGGCATGGTTGTCTGAACAGAAGGACGCCAGGATCGTCACCGCGTACGTCGGACAAGGTGCACCGCGCTTCTTCCTGGCGATGGGACCGGAACTGCCCGATCCGTCGTTCGCAAAGATCGTGATCCGCACGGACAGTCAGGAGGAACGCGATGCATTGAAGGCGCGACTGCGGCGAGCCATCGCCGACGGTCTTGTGCCCGAAGCACGCGTGCGCGTCACGCAACTCGTGTTCGGGCCGTATTCGCCGTTCCCGGTCGCCTATCGCGTCACCGGTCCGGACCCGGACGAACTGCGTGGAATCGCGGCTCAAGTCCAGCAGGTGATGGAGGCCAGTCCGATGATGCGCACGGTCAACACGGACTGGGGCACGCGCTCACCGACGCTGCACTTTACGTTGCAGCAGGATCGCTTGCAGGCGGTGGGATTGACGTCCAGCGCCGTCGCGCAACAGCTGCAGTTCCTGCTCACCGGCGTGCCTGTCACCGCCGTGCGTGAGGATATCCGAACCGTGCAGGTGATCGCGCGCTCGGCCGGCGATGTGCGTCTCGACCCTGCCCGGCTCGGCGACTTAACGCTGGCCGGCGCCAACGGGCAGCGCATTCCGCTGTCGCAGGTCGGCAAGGTCGACGTGCGGCTGGAGGAGTCGATCAAGCGCTGGCGCGACCGCGTGCCGACGATCACGGTACGCGGCGACATTGCCGACAACCTGCAGCCGCCAGACGTATCAACGGCAATCACCAGGCAGCTTCAGCCGATCATCGCGAAGCTGCCCAGTGGCTATCGCATCGAGCAGGCGGGCTCCATCGAGGAATCGGCCAAGGCGACGACCGCCATGTTGCCGCTGTTCCCGATCATGCTGGCGATCACGCTGGTCATCATCATTCTCCAGGTTCGGTCGATCTCCGCAATGGTGATGGTGTTCCTCACCAGCCCGCTTGGCCTGATCGGCGTGGTGCCGACGCTGATCCTGTTCAGGCAGCCGTTTGGCATCAATGCGCTGGTCGGCCTCATCGCGCTTTCGGGGATCCTGATGCGCAACACGCTGATCCTGATCGGGCAGATTCACCAGAACGAACAGGCCGGGCTGGATCCATTCGATGCAGTCGTCGAGGCCACCGTGCAACGGGCGCGCCCGGTGATCCTCACGGCTATGGCGGCGATCCTGGCCTTCATACCGCTGACGCATTCGGTGTTCTGGGGAACCCTCGCCTACACGCTGATCGGCGGTACATTGGCCGGAACAGTGCTGACGCTGGTGTTCCTGCCGGCCATGTATTCGATCTGGTTCAGGATCCGGCCCGGCAGCGCCGCGGGTTCACCCAAGAGCCTGGGTCACCACTCATCGCATCCCGAACTCATGACGCAGGATGCGCTCGACGCGCGTTGAAACACGATCAATTCACCAAACGGAGCTGTTCATGTCGAATTCCACGGTCGTTATTGTGACCGGCGTGTCATCGGGTATCGGACGCGCCACCGCCGAGAAGTTCGCGAGGCGAGGTTGCCGCGTGTTTGGCACAGTGCGCGGCATCGCAAAAGCGGTGCCTATCTCCGGAGTCGGGCTCATCGAGATGGATGTTCGCGACGATGCTTCGGTCCAGGCTGGAATCCAGTCCGTCATCGAACGCACCGGGCGAATTGACGTACTTGTCAATAATGCGGGAGCGAGCCTGATGGGTGCCGTGGAGGAAACGTCGACTGCCGAGGCCTTGTCGCTGTTCGATACCAACGTCTTCAGCATTCTGCGCACGACGCAGGCAGTACTTCCCCATATGCGTGCACAACGCGGCGGAAGGATCGTCAATGTCAGTTCCGTGCTCGGGTTCCTGCCCGCCCCCTATATGGGACTCTATTCGGCGTCCAAGCATGCCGTTGAAGGGCTGACCGAGACCCTGGACCATGAGGTGCGCCAGTTCGGCATCCGGTTAACGCTGGTCGAACCATCCTTTACCAGGACCAATCTGGACATCAACGCCCCTCTGGCAAGCTCGAAAATCGCCGACTATGATCGCGAGCGTGCCCTTGCATCGAGCGCAGTCGTCAACAGTGTCAAAGGTGCCCCCGCGCCCGACGGTGTGGCGAAGACAATCGTTGAAGCGGCGCTCGGCACCTGGCGTATGCGTCGCACACCGGCCGGCGAAGCTTCCCTGTTGCGCAAATTGCGGCGCTTCATGCCCTCCGGCCCGGTGGATGCAAGCTTGAGGAAAACATTCGGGCTCGCGTGAAGTCCTCTCTCCCGCCGCAACGTACATCAGGTTCGCGGGCCCGCCCCGCGCCGACGGTGGTTAGTTTCAGGCGTCCATGGTCATGACAACATCGGCGCGTTGCCACGACCCGTCTGCGGCAGCACGGAACTCTTTGCAACCCACTCCCCACGCATCCGGAACCGCAGATATGGAAAGTCAGAATCGCGAGTCGTCGATGCCCGCGATCGGAGAGATCTCCGCGCTCGCGCTCAACCACTTTTTCGCCCAGCGCGCAATGCGAGCTTTCTGGGCTCATTTCGACGAAGCACTGCGGCATACGGAGGTGACCGAAGGCCGAAAAGCTGTGGCTTCAGCAATGATCCCCTGGATGCGTGCCTATGAGGATACCTTCGCGTTTGTGAGACTGATTGATCTCGATTCAATGCGCGATCTTTTCCACGCGATTCGGGATATGAAAAGGCTCGATGACCTGAACGACGCCAGCGGCGTTTCTGCTCGCCCGGAATCTCGACTGCTGCTGTGCAATGACGCGTGGCCGTCCGTCGTCTCAGCGAGATGAAAGGACCGCCGTCCAAACCGGGGGCGCAGCGGTATCTTTGAGATGCAGCTTCATCAGGTTGAACTGGCCTTTGCGAATGCGATGCATGAGCTCGAAGCCGGAAATGGTTGTTGCCGCAGTCCTGAAGCCTTTAAAGCCGAGCATCACGTTCACCCGTGCTTTGAGGTTGCGATGATCCTGTTCGATCAGCTTATTCAAGTACTTCGACGATCGCAACGTTGTGCTTTCGGGCAGCAATCTATCGATCTTCATTTTGCGCACTGCGCGGTGAGACGCTGCGTAGCCGTCCAACCTGATTGACTTGGGTGCGAGCCCTCGACTCCTGATCGCTTTCTCGAAGAAGGCCTTGGCAGCAGCAACATCGCGCCTGGCGCTGAGCCGGAAGTCAATCGTCTTGCCAGCCCGGTCAACCGCTCGGTAAAGATAAACCCACTTGCCACGGATCTTCACGTAAGTTTGGTCGATTCGCCATGACCTGCCGGCTGCCGTAGCAAAGCGGTTCCAGCGCTTAACGAACTCCGGCGTGAACCGCTTCTCCCCAGCTTACTCATCTGTTTGCCCTGCGTGCGCCAAAACCCTGAGCCCAACCCATTGGCCTTCATATTTGCACCAGAGCCCCGCCGAGCAGGCCGACGCCTGTCCATCGAGCCACCATGAATCACGCCCGACAATCTGGTTCAGCTCGCGCAACTACGCGCCGCCCCTCGGCTGATCCTCGACTGTCGGTGGCGAAGGAACACACACAGCCCTCATTCGTAAATCAGCCTCTTGACCATTACTTCGCTTTACGAATGGATGGCGAATTTAATTCGTACACTTGCGAATTGAAAGATTTGCTTCGCTTTACGGCTCGCGAGCAGAAATGGGGAGATGGACTTCAAGGCGTTAGCATCCAATAAGGCCATCGTTAACAGTAGGTGGCTTTATTGGATGCTAACGCCGTTCGCGATGCCGTTATTCAGATCCGGCGACGCTCCGGAACGATCAACCGCACGAGAAGCTGGCCGCCGAGTTCACGTCACCCCCTTTGTATCGCGCGACCTTGGGATAGGGGCACAACGGCCGTGTACGTCCCGCGCCCCAATCCGCGGGCACTTCGCTGTTCGGAATCGCGTTGCCGGCGTCGCGTGCGGTTGCGACGATGCTGTCGGGCGCTTTGCCCTGTTCGACCCAGGCGACCAACGGCGTGAGCATGTCGAACTGGTCTGCGGTCGGCCCGCCCGAACAATGGTTCATGCCCGCCACCGTGTAAAGACGCGCGAAGTTGCTCGCATCGCCGCCGTTCGCCGTCATGAGACGCTGATACCAGTCGGTCGTATCGTTCGATGAAAACACTGGGTCGCTCGTGCCGTGATACACCATCAGCTTGGCGCCGCGCCGCTTCAACGCGCTCAGATCGGTCTCGTCCGGCGGCGTCATGAACGACCACGACGCCTCGGTGTAGACGCCGCTCGTTGCAAAGATCTTTGGCGCATCGCTGTCCATGCTGAAGTTCAACGCATATGACGTCAACTGCGTAAGCAGCGAAGCGCTTTGCGGCGGCGTCGTGAACGTGAAGGCAGCGGCGGCGGGATCCAGCGTGATGGAATTGGTTTGCTTCCACAATGACCAGTTCGCGCCATTGATACCCGCATCGTACGGAAAGCTAGCGTACAGCGCCGTTCCCGCGCTGTTGCGCACGCCGGAGAAGACGTTGCCGATTGCGTCCTTCTGCGCAGTCGTCAAGCACGAGCCATCGCGCACATTCCCCGAGCAGGTCGGCACGTCGTTGGCGAGGCTAAAGTTCGCCTGGCATGCCTTGATGTCTTGCACCATGCCGTCGGCCACGCCATCGAGCGAGTCGCACTTCGCAATGATTCGCGCCGCAACCAGCTGGCGCTCCGCTGCGGTAAAGCCCGTCTTGATGTCGGGAAGGCCGCTCGTGGTATTCGCCGTCGCCACCTTGGCGAGTTGCTGTGCGCTCCACATCTCGCCGATCGCCGCTTTCGGCAGATGAAAGCCCGGATCGCCCGCGATGATGCCGTCATACTCCGCCGACGAGCGCGCCGCCGCCACCATCGCATGCCGGCCGCCGTTCGAGCAGCCGTCGAAATAGCTCCGGTCGGGGCTCTTGCCATAGGCGGTCCTGATGACCTGCTTCGCCATCGGCGTGAGCGTCGCGACCGCGTTATACCCGTAGTCGATACGGGCCTGAGGATCGAGTCCGAACAGCGGGTTTTGCGACGACGAGTGGCCGGCGTCCGAGCTGATGACGGCGTAGCCCATGTTGAGCGCATCGTTGAGCGGACCACCGCCGCCGATCTCACCGGTCGCGGTCAGCACGTTTCCATCGAGGCCACCATTCGCCTGATAGAAGAAGCGTCCGTTCCAGGCGACCGGCAGGCGCATCTCGAAGCCGATCGCGTAGGTTTTGCCGTCGACGGAACTCACCCGTTGATTCATTTTCCCTTCGATCACGCAATGTTCCGCGATCGGCTTGCCGGCTACCGTCAGCGTACCTGCCGGCACGTCCTGCACCGACGTGAACGTCGTGTTCGCAAACGAGAGCTTCGCGGCAAGCGCGGTACAGGTGCCGGAGAGATTCGCGGGCGTGGCCGCACTGAGTTGCGGCAGGGATGACGATGTGTCGTTCGGTCCGCCACCGCACGCGGCGAGCGTCAGCGAAACCAGTATTGCAATTGCGGTTCTGTTCATCTCATGTCTCCTAGAACATGTGCCGTACGCCGACCATCGCACCCGTCTGGCCCATGCCCGCGGCCGGCGTCGTGCCGCCACCGCCGCCGCTGACCGAATAGCGTGCTTTCGCGCTGTTGGCGAGATAGGAGCCCTGCGCGTAGACGGCTGTGCGCTTGCTGAGCAGATAGGTGGTGCGCAGCGTGCCCATCGTGGCGCGTGTGTCGTGGTCGCTGTTGACGATGCGGAACACTTCGCCATCTACGAGAAACGCCGGTGTGACGGCATACGAAGCGCCGACGAAGAACAGATTCGAGCGCACGTTCGGCACAGCGGGAGAATCGGTGACGACGCGCCGACCGACCCAGCCGAGACCGATCTTCGCGCCGGCGTACTGCGCGTAGGCGCTCACGTGAGCGCGCGCGTCTTTGTCGGCGGCATTGATGAGCGTGGTGGGCGCAACGCCGTCGAAGAAGTTCGCCGCGGCGGTGGCGCCGCCACGCTCTTCTTCGTACGACGCCGCCACGCCGAAGTACTGCGCTTCGTATTTGAGCATCACGGACCAGTCGCGGCATTCGGTGGCGTGCCCCGCCACCGAGCCGGTACAGGTGCCTTGTCCGGGCGAGTTGTTGCCGGCGTCACGTCCGAATGAATAACCGGCGCCGAGGGTGACGCCCTTGTATACGCCGATGTAGGTGACCGAGTTGTCCGCGCGGGCGTTGGGGACGTAGGCGTCCAGCGAACCGAGGCCATAAATATCCGGGCCGATGATGTCCGCGCCCATCAACGCAAGGTACGTCATCGTGTACTGGCGGCCGAACGCGACGGTTCCATACGGGCTCTTCACGCCCACAAAGGCTTGTCGGCCGAACAGGCGGCCACCCTGGCCGAGCGTTCCGTCGCGCACGTTAAAGCCGTTCTCGACGGTGAAGACGGCGCTATAGCCGCCACCCAGGTCTTCCACACCGCGCAGGCCCCAGCGCGAAGGCAACTCGCCCGTCACCGCGGGCATGCGAAACAGGTGGTCGCCCGCCGCATTGGCGTGCGAAACGTATTCGATACCGGTATCGACGATTCCGTAGAACGTGACGCTCGATTGCGCGGCGGCCACGGTGCTCGTTGCGCAGAGGGCGCCGCTCAGGAGAAGGCGTGTTGATGCTCGCATGATTGAAGTCTCCAAACCGTTATGTGTTTTTTTGAAAAACCATCAGTCGGTCGCGCGCGGGCGACGGATGAGCAAGAGGGCCGCGACTGCGGCGATCAGCGTCACTGGAATGCTCGCGCCGATCACGACCGACGAGCTGCGTCCCATCGCGAGCAACTGGCCTGCCGCGAGCGGCCCGACAACCGAACCGATACGGCCCACGGCGACGGCGGCGCCGACGCCCGTCCCGCGCATCGCCGTCGGATAGAACGCCGCGGAGAGCGCATACAGCACCGACTGCCCGCCAATAACGAACATGCCCGCGAAGAATGCCGAGCCGGCGAGCGCGCCGAATCCCGGCGCTATCGACAGCGCTGCAAGCGAGGCGATGATCCCGATGTACATGCCCGACACGACCACGGCGCCGCGCAGCCGGTCCATCAACATACCGATGCAAAGCGCGCCGATGCCGCCGCCGACATTGAAGGCGATCTGCACATAGCCGATTTCCGGGCGCGAGAGACCGCGCGCGGCCATCAACGAAGGAAGCCAGTTGAGCAGGAAATACAGAACGATCAGCGTGCAGAAATAGCTGATCCAGATCTGCGCTGTCGAAAGAGCACGATTGCCGGCGAACAGCACATTGCCCACGGCGGCGGGCTGCACGTTCCCTTCATGCGATGCGCGCCGAAATGCCTTTGATTCGGGCAGGAAAGCGAACAGGAGCGGCACCAGAAGCAGCGGCCCTGCACCGCCCACATAGAAGATATGGCGCCATTCGGTGTCTCCCATGTTCACGATGCCGATGATCGACGCGATCACGCCACCAAACGGAATACCGCAATACATGATGCTCACGGCGGTATTGCGCGCCCTCGGCGACACCGCTTCGGACGACAGCGCGATCAGGTTCGGCAGCGCACCGCCCAGTCCGATACCGGTCAGCACGCGCACCAGCACGAGCATGTCGAAGCTGCTGACGAGCGCGGTTGCAATCGAAAGCAGGCCGAACAGACATGCCGAGAGAATCAGCACACGCTTGCGGCCAATGCGATCGGCAAGCCGTCCGCCGAACATTGCGCCGGGCAGAAGGCCGAAGGTTCCGGCACTGAATGCAAGGCCCATTTGCGTCACCGACAGGCCGAACTCGCGCGCCATTCGCGGCGCCGCGACCCCGACCGATTGAAGGTCGAGGCCTTCGAGCAAAGCGACGGCAAAGCAGAGGCTCAGGGTTACGGCGGCAGCCGATCTGGCGACTGGTTGCGTCATCACTGCGTCTCCTGGTGCTGCTGTTCTCATTGGCTTCATATCGATCACCTGGTTGTCGGGTCCGCCTGAACCACATGTCTCGCCGAGCCCTCACAATATCAGGTGCCCTGATATAAAGATCGCAGGAAAGCACTTCAGCGAGAAAGCATAAGAGCGTAGGGGTACGGAGAAACCGAAGCTGTTATTGCCTGTTATTGCGCTATGGCGAGACCACTGCCGTTCTAATCGCGGAAGATCCTTCGCGGCAGAAGAATCGATCCGTGCAGCATTGCCCGAGCGGCGCAGTCAGTTTGAAAACATATCCGCCGGGTGATGCGTATTTGATCTCAGGCGACCTGATAAGACAAGATAAAATTCTTCGGTGAATACCCCAGGCCAAAGTCGGGTTGACCGTATCGGCCGTATTGATACACATTGCACGTGATCGAGATTGCGCCGCGCCGGAGGCGCGCCAATCCGAGTCCCTTTAGGATCACCAAGGAAAGAGAATGGACATTGCGAATCTGGTTGCTATCGATACCCATGTGCATGCGGAGGTCTCCTGTTGCCAGCCGCCGGATCTGTTCGGCAAGGAGTTCGACGACGCTGCCGACAAATACTTCGGTACAGTGCTCAAGCAGGGGCGGCGGCCGACGATCCCGGAGACGATCGACTACTATCGCCAGCAGAAAATTGGCATGGTGATGTTCACGGTCGACTGCGAGGCGCAACTCGGGCGCCGCCGCATCCCCAACGAGGAGGTCGCGCAATTCGCGGCGGACAATAGCGACATCATGATTGCCTTTGCGAGCATCGATCCGCACAAAGGCAAGATGGGCGCGCGCGAAGCACGGCGTCTGATCGAAGATCACGGCGTGCGGGGATTCAAGTTTCACCCGACGCTGCAGGGCTGCTATCCGAACGACCGGATGGCCTATCCGATCTATGAAGTGATCGCCGAATACAACTTGCCGGCGGTATTTCACAGCGGCCATTCCGGCATGGGCAGCGGCATGCGCGGCGGTGGAGGGCTGCTGCTCAAGTATTCGGAGCCGATACACCTGGACGAAGTGGCGGCGGAATTTCCTGACATGAAGGTGGTGATCGCGCATCCGTCGTGGCCGTGGCAGGATCAGGCGTTGTCGATTTGCCTGCACAAGCCGAATGTCTACATCGACCTCTCGGGGTGGTCGCCGAAGTACTTCGCGCCACAGCTGATTCAGCATGCGAACACGCTACTCAAGCACAAGATGCTGTTCGCGTCCGATTTCCCGCTGATTCGCCCGGATCGCTGGCTGAACGATTTCCAGACAGCGGGCTTCAAGCCCGAGGTTCATCCGTTGATTCTGAAGGAAAACGCCATCAGTCTGCTTGGATTGAGTCCGAAGTGACCTGATCGAAAGTGTGTAGATTGCGCAGCAGCATGCGCAATGAAGCATGCAGCAGATCGGCGTTCGCGGGCTCGATACCGTTCATCATGCCTGCCTCGAGCCGCTCGATCGACGCTTCGCACTGGCGCACGAGCGCGGCGCCCGCGCGCGTGAGTTGCAGCACGACGATGCGGCCGTGGGAGGGGTCGGCGGCGCGTGTGACCCATCCGCGCGCGACCATCACCTTGATGACCTCGTTGGCCGCCTGAGGCGTGATCAGCGATCGCTCAGCCAGCTTGGCGTTCGACGAGTGTCCGCGCGCTTTCAACACCGACAGGGCGGTGAACTGCGGCAGCGTCACGCCATGTGGCGCGAGCGTTTCGATGAGCCGGCGTTTCAGCACACGGTCCACGCTGCCGACCAGGTAGGTGATACGCAGCGGCTTTTCGGCCATGGCGCCCGAAGGTCGGCCGGAATGATCGGTTGGCTTCATCGTATCTGATGTTCGAGGGTTTTCACTAAGCACCGGGCGCTTGTTTATCAGGCTGCTTGATAATAGACTCTGTATCAGGATGCCTGATATAAAAATCTCAGGCAGGTTGATACTACAGCAGTTCAACGGAATTTCCACCTTATCGCGCGGTCCGCGCGCAGGAGTTACGAACATGGCAAGTTACGAGGGTCGCTGGAAGACGGTTGACGTGAAGGTCGAGGCAGGCATCGCGTGGGTGACGTTGAATCGCCCGGAGAAGCGCAATGCGATGAGCCCGACGCTCAATAGCGAGATGCTGCAGGTCCTGGATGCCGTGGAGCTCGACGACGACGCAAGGGTTCTGGTACTGACCGGCGCGGGCGCCGCATGGACCGCGGGTATGGACTTGAAGGAGTATTTCCGGGAAGTCGACGCGGGTCCGGAAATTCTGCAGGAGAAGATTCGCCGCGACGCGTCGGAATGGCAGTGGCGCCGTCTGCGCATGTATGCAAAGCCGACCATCGCAATGGTCAACGGCTGGTGTTTCGGCGGTGGTTTTTCGCCGCTGGTGGCGTGCGATCTGGCACTTGCAGCGGACGAAGCGGTATTCGGGCTGTCGGAAATCAACTGGGGCATTCCGCCCGGCAATCTGGTCAGCAAGGCGATGGCGGATACGGTCGGCCATCGTCAGGCGCTGCACTACATCATGACGGGTGACACCTTCACCGGCCCGCAAGCTGCGGCGATGGGCCTCGTCAACAAGAGCGTGCCGCTTGCGCAGCTGCGCGACGAGACCATTGCTCTGGCAGCGAAGCTCCTCGAAAAGAACCCGGTGGTGTTGCGCGCCGCAAAGCACGGCTTCAAGCGTTGCCGTGAACTGACGTGGGAGCAGAATGAAGACTACCTGTACGCCAAGCTCGATCAGGCGCAACTGCGCGACCCGGAGCACGGACGCGAGCAGGGCCTGAAGCAGTTCCTCGACGATAAGTCGATCAAGCCGGGTTTGCAGGCGTATAAGCGCGCTGAATAAAGCATGAGTATCGCAGCCACAGTCCGGCGAAGAGACTCGGCGGTGGCATCCGCATCAGGACACGCAGCACAGTGAGGAGACAACAATCGTGACCGAAGTGAGCATGTTGATCGGCGGCCAGGACCGTCCGGCATCCAGCGGGGCGACGTTCGAGCGCCTGAACCCGGTAACCGGCACCCTCGCCTCACGCTCGCCTGCGGCCACGCTTGCCGACGCCGATGCGGCAGTCGACGCCGCCGCCGCCGCATTTCCTGCGTGGGCCGCGCTTCGGCCCACCGAGCGTCGCGCGCGGCTGCTGAAAGCGGCCGACATGATGGATGCACGGACCGGCGAGTTTATCGCGGCCGGCGTGGCCGAAACGGGCGCGATGGCGAACTGGTACGGCTTCAATGTTCATCTCGCCGCCAACATGCTGCGTGAAGCGGCCGCAATGACGACGCAGATCGACGGCAGCGTGATTCCGAGCGACACACCAGACAATCTGGCGCTTGCCGTGCGTCAGCCGTGCGGCGTCGTGCTGGGCATTGCGCCTTGGAATGCGCCGGTGATTCTCGGCACGCGCGCACTCGCGATGCCGCTCGCGTGCGGCAATACGGTGGTACTCAAGGCATCGGAGGCGTGTCCGGCGGTACATCGGCTGATCGGCACGGTATTGCAGGAAGCCGGGCTCGGCGACGGCGTCGTGAACGTCGTGACGAATGCGCCCGAGGATGCGGCGGCAATCGTCGAACGCCTTATCGCACACCCGGCCGTGCGGCGGGTGAATTTCACCGGCTCGACGCATGTGGGCCGCATCATCGCTATGCATGCGGCGAAGCATCTGAAGCCGGCGTTGCTGGAACTCGGCGGCAAGGCGCCGGTGCTGGTGCTTGAAGACGCCGATCTGGACGCGGCCGTTGCCGCGATCGCGTTCGGCGCGTTCTTCAACCAGGGGCAAATCTGCATGTCCACGGAGCGGGTCATCGCCCACCGCAGCATTGCGGATGCGCTGGTGGAAAAGCTGACTGAAAAAGCGCGCAAGCTGGTGGCAACCGCGCCGACCGACGACGGCGCGGTGCTCGGCGCGCTCGTCAACGCACAGGCCGCGCAACGCGTGGCGGCGCTCGTCGAAGACGCGCGCCGCCACGGTGCGACGGTGCTGGCCGGCGGCGCGATTGACGGTGCGATCATGCAGCCGACCATCGTCGACGGCGTGCGTCCCGAGATGAAGCTCTATGCGGAGGAGTCGTTCGCACCGGTGGTCACGGTGCAGCGTGTGGACAGCGACGACGAAGCGGTGCAAGTCGCCAACGACAGCGAGTTCGGGTTGTCGGCGGCAGTGTTCAGCCGCGACATCGCGCGGGCATTGGGTCTGGCGAGGCGTATCGAATCGGGCATTTGCCACATCAACGGGCCGACCGTGCACGACGAAGCACAAATGCCGTTCGGCGGCGTAAAGGGCAGTGGCTACGGACGTTTCGGCAGCAAGGCTTCGATTGCCGAATTCACGGATCTGCGCTGGATCACCATTCAGACCGGCCCGCGCCACTACCCGATCTAACAGCGCCGCACGAAGACGAGTGCGTCGAAACACGGCATCCTCTGTCGAATGACAGAGGGCTTGCGTTCGTCCACGAGTCGCCGCGCCGGCAGCCCATCAAGGAGACAAAACGTGAATGCAGAGCCGACTCAGCCCCGTGTCGAACCCGTGATTCGAGAGACGTCCGTGCCTTATCGCCGGGTGCGTATCGGATCGGCAGCGGCCAGCGTTCGTCGACAGGGCGACGCCTGGTACCTGCAAGCGAGCGAGCCGATCGGCGCTTATCCGGCACGTCTGACCGACCGGCTCGTGAGCGGAGCCCACGCCCATCCGGACCGGTGGCTAGTGGCACGCCGCGGTGCCGACGGCGAATGGGTGGGCATCAGCTATGCGCAGATGCTCGAGCGTGCCCGTTCTATCGGCCAGGCGCTACTCGAGCGCAAGTTGTCGGCCGAGCGGCCGGTTGTCCTTCTGTCCGGTAACGACCTCGAGCATTTCCAGCTCGCACTCGGTGCGATGTGGGCGGGCGTTCCTTATGCGCCGATCTCGCCCGCCTATTCGCTCATTTCCAGCGACTACGGCAAACTGCGCCACGCGATCGAACTGCTGACGCCCGGTCTCGTGTTCGCCGCCGACGGCGATGCGTTCGCCGCCGCAATCGACGCCGTCGTGTCCGACGATGTGGAAGTGGTGACGGCTTACGGTTCCAACAATCGCGCGCAGACACCGTTCGCGGAACTGTTGAACACGCCCGCAACGACGGTCGATGCCGTGCACGCCGCGATCGAACCCGATGCAATCGCGAAGTTCCTCTTCACCTCCGGCTCGACCAAACGTCCGAAAGCGGTTCCGACGACGCACCGCATGCTGTGCAGCAACCAGCAGATGCTACTCGAAACGTTCCCGGAATTCGCCCACGAGCCGCCGGTTCTGGTCGACTGGCTGCCTTGGAATCACACGTTCGGTGGCAGCCACAACGTGGGCATCGCACTGTATAACGGCGGCACGCTGCATATCGACGACGGCAAGCCGGTAGGCAAGAAGTTCGACGAAACGCTGCGCAATCTTCGCGAGATCGCGCCGACCATCTATTTCAATGTGCCAAAGGGTTGGGAGGAGCTGGCGAGTGCGCTCGAAGCGGACGCGCAGCTTCGCGCAACCTTCTTCTCTCGTGTCAAAGTCTATTTCTTTGCTGGCGCGGGACTCTCGCAAGCGGCGTGGGATCGCCTGGAGCGGGTGACGGAGCAATACTGCGGCGAGCGCATTCGCATCATGGCCGGATTGGGTATGACCGAAACATCGCCCTCCTGTCTGTTTACGACCGGGCCTGTCATGGGTGCGGGCTATGTCGGAGTGCCCGCACCCGGCTGCGAAGTAAAGCTCGCGCCCGTATCGGGCAAGCTGGAAGCACGCTTTCGCGGGCCGCACGTGATGCCCGGTTACTGGCGGATGGACGAGGAAAACGTGGCCGGGTCGTTCGACGACGAAGGTTACTACTGCAGCGGCGACGCGTTGAAGTTCGTCGATCCCCGTAAGCCGGAACTCGGACTGTTGTTCGATGGCCGGATCGCCGAAGACTTCAAGCTGAGCTCGGGTACGTTCGTGAGCGTCGGGCCGATGCGTGCCCGGGTGGTCTCCGAGGGCGCGCCGTACGTCCAGGATGTGGTCGTGACCGGTATGAATCGCGACGATGTCGGTGCGCTAGTGTTTCCGCGCCTCGACGATTGCCGGCGGCTGGCGGACTTGCCGGCATCGGCGAGCGCCGCTGAGATCGTCGCGGCGCCTGCTGTGCGCGCGTTCTTCACCGGCTTGCTGGCCCGTCTGAACCGCGAGTCGACCGGCGGCGCAACGACGATCGCGCGCTTGCGCCTGCTCGACGTGCCCCCCTCCCTCGATCTGGGCGAGATCACCGACAAAGGCTCGATCAACCAGCGCGCGGTACTGACACATCGCGCGAATCTGGTGGAGGCGATGCATGACCCACGTCAGGCCGATCCCGCGGTGATCTATGCGTGCAATGACGGGCTCTGACATGTCTGCTTGCTACGTGGCTCCACTGCGCGACATGCGCTTCGTGATGGAAGAATGGCTCGACGCCGAAGCGTTCTGGCGGCAGATTCCGGAATGGTCCGATTTCGATTCGACGACCGCGCGAATGGTCCTCGAAGAAGCCGGCCGCTTTGTGTCGGAGCAGCTTGCGCCGCTCAATGCCAGCGGCGACCTTGAAGGCTGTCAGTTCGTCGATGGCGAAGTGCGTATGCCGCGCGGCTTCAAGGCAGCGTATCGCGCCTATGTCGACGGCGGCTGGCCGACGCTCTCGGCAAGTGCCGGCCATGGCGGCCAGGACTTGCCGCAACTGCTGGAAGTGGCGCTTCACGAAATGCTGGCGGCGGCGAATCACGCGTGGCTCATGTCACCCGGATTGACGCATGGCGCAAGCGTCTGCTTGCAGACGCATGGGTCGGAGAAGCTGAAAGCCGACTACCTGCCAAAAATCGCGAGCGGCGAGTGGCTCACCACCATGTGTCTGACCGAGCCGCAGGCAGGGAGCGACCTCAGTCTGCTGCGCACGACCGCCATCCCGGACGAGGTGAGCGAGGGTTATCGAATCACGGGCAGCAAGATCTTCATCAGCGGTGGCGATCACGATCTGACGGACAACATCGTCCACCTGGTACTTGCGCGTTTGCCCGATGCGCCTCCCGGAACGCGCGGACTCTCGATGTTCCTTGTGCCGAAGTGGCGACCTCACAGCGGGGTGGCGATTCGCAATGGCGTTCATTGCGAGGGGATTGAAAAAAAGATGGGGCTCAAGGCAAGCCCCACATGCACGATGCGGTTCGAGGACGCGCTGGGTTGGCTGGTCGGCGAGCCGCATCGCGGGCTGGCGGCGATGTTCGTGATGATGAACGCCGCGCGCTTGCAGGTCGCGATGCAGGGACTGGGTCACGCCGAGAGTGCCTGGCAACGCGCAACGATCTATGCGCGCGAACGGGTGCAAATGCGCGCGCCCGGTCTGGAGGCGAAAACGCAGGGGGCGTCGCCCATTTCGCTGCATCCCGCGATACGGCGCACGCTGATGGATCTGCGTTGCGTCGTCGAGGGCGAGCGGTCGATCGGCTATTGGATCGGCCAATGGCTCGACATTGCCGCACGCCATCCCGATGAAGCGAAGCGTGCCGAAGCAGATCGTTTCGCCGCGCTCCTCACGCCGGTGGCGAAAGCATTTTTCACGGCCAATGGCTTTCTTGGGGCGTCGAGCGCGCTCCAGGTGTTCGGGGGCTACGGTTACATACATGAATACGGCATCGAACAAACGGTGCGCGATAGTCGTGTCTCGCTCCTGTATGAAGGCACAAACGAGATTCAGTCGATCGACCTGCTGGTTCGCAAAGTAATCGGCGACGGCGGGGACAAGCTGCGAGCATTGCTTGCCCATCTTCGCGCGGAAGCCGCGGAGCACGCCAATGCCGCACCGGATTTGCCGCAGGTCGCGGCGCAACTCGAGACATTGTGCGCGGATGCGTGGCATACGACCGCCGCGATCATCGAAGAGAGCGCGCGCGACGTGGAGTTGCCTTATCGCGTCGCCGACGATTACCTCGCAATGATCGGCTGGTTGCTCCTCGCCTATGCGTGGGCGCGCTCGCTTCGGCTTGCCGCTCCGAAGGCGGATGAAGAAGATTTCTATCGTCAGAAAGTGGCCACGGCCCGCTATTTCTTCGACTACCGATTAGCCGAATTCACGCACCGCAGGCGCCTGGTCGATGCCGGAATTCATGCCGATCTTCCTTTCATCGGAGCGACAGCGGGCACTTCGTAGCTGTTCGATGCTCCATGCACTGCAACCTCATTGGATAACGCAATGAAAAATCTGCTCAGGCTTTTTCTCGTCTCGACATTTGCGGCACTGGCTTTCAATCATGCTCTCGCCGTGGAGCCGGAGGCGGCGGCCCACGCCGAATTCGAGCCGCCCAAACCGGAACTCGCCTACATGGGCCGCTTCTCGGTCGACCTGACCGCGCCGATCTGGGAGTTGGGAAAGACCGCCGATGCCGGTAAGCGTCGGATCATTCCGATCACCGGCGGCAGTTTTCACGGTCCCATGCTGAACGGCGAGATTCTGAATAACGGTGCTGACTGGCAAGTCGTCACTCCCGACGGACTGGCGATTATCGACACCCGATACCTGCTGAAGATGGATGACGGCGAGCTCGTGTATCTGCAGACGAGAGGGTTGCGGTACGGCCCCGCGGATGTGATGGCGGACGTGGCGAAGGGCAAGCCCGTGGACCCGGGGAAATATTACTTCCGCCTCTACATGACCTTCGAGACCGCCTCGAAGAAATACGCGTGGCTGAACCGGGCAATGGCCGTTGGCTACGCGATGCGGCTCGGCAACGCCGTGGTCTACGACGCCTACTTGCTGAAGTAAGTGAACGTGGCGGACGGAGGGTCGTAGCGTGCCGCCTCGCGGTTTGGCGGACCGACGGTGAGATGGTCGCGGGAAGCGCGGATGAACGCGGTAACATTGCTGCTTTCCGACGAGCAAAGAGCCGACGCGATGACGAGCAAAGCCCCAAAAATGACGACCCCCGGCACCGCGCGCCCCGCCCGCGCGCCATCGGCGCGGCGCAAGGCCACGCCTGCGCCACGTTTGACCTACGTCATTGGGAGCCTCGACAGAATCCTGCGGCGAAAGATGACGGAGGCGCTGGCGCCTCTCGGCCTGACGCTGGCGCAATTCACCGCGCTTTCCGTTCTTGATGCGCGTGGACAGGCGTCGAATGCCCAGCTTGCGGAATGGTCGTTCATCACGCCGCAGTCCGCCAACGAGGTGATGATTGTCATGTCATCGCGCAACTGGATCACGCGCGAGCCCGATCCCAATCATGGACGCATCGTCGTGCTGCAACTCACTGACGAAGGCCGCGACGTCCTGCGTCGGGGCATGGATATCGTGCGGCTGCTCGAAGAACAGATGCTTGCAGGTATCGATGCTGATAATGCCGCTACCGTGCAAGCCCACCTCGAATTGTTTGTACGTAATCTGCGCAGCTGATTGGCAATTCGGGCGCGAAGGCGGGAGAAGCTGCGCCCGCCGTATGGAATGCGGTCCTGTCAATTCGATAAATGATCCTTCCTATAGGCAACCTCTCAAGCTGCCTTCCTATTTGCACCAGAGCCGATTGGAACATCAACGGTACTGGTAACAGAAACATTTCTGAAAATCGGGTACTCCGAGACTATCTATACGGTGGTACCGTCAGGTCATGCTTTTTTTCATCTCGCTCCTCACGGGCCCTGTCGACGCGTCATCGCCTGATTGCGCCACTCGCGCGGCGACGTCTCGAACCGCTCCCGAAACGCGCGGCTGAAATGCGACATGTCGTTAAACCCCCACCGTAACGCGACATCGGAAACCCTCAGCACCGCGCAGTGCGGATTTACCAGATCCTCCGCGCAGCGTTCGAGCCGCAGGTTCCACACATATCGCATCAGTGACGTGTTCTCCGCCTCGAAAAGCTTGTTGATGTACCGCGAAGAAATCCCGATCGCCTGCTCGATCAACGTCGGATTCAGATCCGGGTCGCGCAGGTGCTCGAGCAGATGTCGCTTCACGCGCGTCAACGTTAGCGCCTTCATCCTCGATTGCGCGACGTCGTTGCGCCGCAGGTTCCCAAGCGTCATCGCAATCAACGAGATCGCCGTGTCCGACAGTTGCAGCATCTCGTCCTCGGAGACATGGCGGATCTGTGACGACATCTGCTCGAGGAAACCGCGCATCACGCTGCCGACGCCCTGCGCCGTTGGAATTGGACTCGCGGTGCGGTGCTCCATGCCGACGACGAGCTGATTCAAAGTCGTGCGCGGAATGCTGACGACGATCTCGCGCCACGGCTGGCCGAACTGCAGGTGGTGCGGCCGTGTCGCGTCGTAGATCGCAAAATCCCCGGGACGCAGCGTGACGATCTTGCCGTCCTGCTCGACCGATTGACTGCCCTCAAGCATCAATACCGCAAAATACTTATCCTCATACTCGCTCCGCGCTTGGCGATAACGCCGGATCACCGCTTGCTCGCTTGCGTGGATCTCCGAGATCCGCATCTTTTCGCACTTGCGTTGCCGTACCTGCCCGAAGAAATCAGCCTTCTGCACGTCCGCTATCTGCACGTCCGCGAACAAACGCAGAATCGTTTCGCGCCAAAACTCGATGCGCTGGCTGACCGAGCCGTCGGTCGCCACCTCGATCGCCGAAGTCGTCCATTCGGCCGACGGGCGATCGGACTCGAAGCCGGAAAAATCTCCGCTCGTGGCGCGAGGAAAAACTTGCGTCGTCATCATCATGTCCCAATTGGATTGCGAACGAGCAGCCAGTACCCTGCACGGGAAAAAAAGCGTTGTCCAATCGACTCTACCGCTTGCACCGCGAGACCTGTCGGACAGACTCGCGGCGCAGCGGCAGCGCGCTACCGTTCCGGGCAAGTCATGCGAATATCGTCTGACGCCAGGCGGATGATTGTTCATAAGCATACGCGCAGCGGTAGATCGTGGCCTCGTCGAAGCGGCGGCCGACCAGTTGCAGCCCGATCGGCAGATCCTCCGCTACCCCGCACGGGAGCGACATTGCGGGATGCCCGGACACGTCGAACGGTGCGGTGTTCGCGAGCATCTCGAACGCGCGCGTCAGCGATTCCGACATGGTGCAACCGGGGTCCGGCAGCTTCGATGCGCGCATCGGCACCGTCGGCATTAACAAAAGATCATACGATTGAAGCGCCGAGTCGTAATCCGCCCGCAGCCGCCGCGCGAGGTTCTGGCTTTTCGCGTAGTAGCGACCACGATACCGGCTAGTGAAGTATTCGCCGAGCAGCATCGTCACCTTCACGGTGTCTGGCAGTTCGTCGGCGCGCTCGCGCCAACCCGCATGGTGATCGATCATCCCGGTCACGTACAGACCGCCCCAGTTGAAGCCGTGGCTATTGCCCTTCATCATCTGCTGCGTCGCGCCCTCGGCTGCGATCGGCAGCCAGATCGCGGTACCGGCTGCATGCAGGGGTACCGACACCTCGTCGACGCTCGCGCCGAGCTTGCGTAGCCGATGCGCGGCGACGAGCACCGCCTCATCGACGACCGATTCCGAGTTCGCGAGCCCGAAGCCTTCGCGCAGGATCCCGATCCGCAACCCTGCTATGCCGTCGCGGATCGCGCCGAGAAAGTCGGCGCGCGGCGGCAGCGCGCGTTGGCGCGGATCGAGCCCGTCGTCGCCGGCGATCACGTCGAGCAGCAACGCGTTATCGTACACACTGTTCGTCAACGGTCCGAGGTGATCGACGGTCGCCTCGATCGGCATCGCGCCGGTGTATGGCACGAGCCCGTGCGTCGGCTTCATCCCGTAGACACCGCAATACGCGGACGGAATCCGCACCGAGCCGCCCTGATCGCTGCCCAGCGCCATATCGACCTCGCCGCTCGCGACGAGTGCACCGCTGCCGGACGACGAGCCGCCCGTTGAATGTCCTGGCTTGCGCGGATTCTGCACCGGCCCGGACGCACTCGTATGCGAGCCACCGGAAAAGCAGTAGTACTCGCAGGTGGACTTGCCGGCAATCGTTGCGCCGGCATCGAGCATGCGTGTGACGACAGTCGCGTCGACGTCCGGCACGTAGCCCTCGAACGTGCTCGCGCCGTTACGCATCGGCACGCCGGCCACGCAGATGTTGTCCTTCACGGCGACCGTCTTGCCGCTTAGCTTGCCATCGGGCGCACCGTGAATCGTGCTCTTGCGCGCCCATGCGCCGTAGCGATTCTCGTCACCTTCCGGGCGATAGCCGGGCGTGCGCGGGTAAGTGACAAGCGGCAGATAGTCAGGCAGTGCGTCGATCGTATCGTATGCGTCGAAGTTCGCCTGCAGCGCTTCGTCGTAGTCGGCGAGTTGCCGTTGGTCGACATGAAAGCCGAAACCGGCTGCGATGCCGGCGAGTTGTTCACGGGTCGGGCGCTTGATCGCCATCGATTTTCTCCAGTTCGGTAAGGCGGCGCCGCACGTGCGGCGCGCGGATCATTCAGCGGGCGGCGTCGCGCATCATCCCGGTTTGCGGGTGGCAGTTCACGTACTCGTACACCTGATGTTTCGCGTCGAATACGGACACCTCGTGGTACAGCCGCAGCTTCGACAACCCGGCGACAACGCGGAAGAACGTGACGAAGATCCGCAGATGCGTAGGGTGCGACTCGGCCCAGCGTTCGAGCCGCTCGAGCGAGCGCCAGTGACCGATGTTGTAGCTCTCGTCGAGCAGGTTGCCGTCCAGATCGATCGACTGCACGTAGCGGTTGCTGTAGCAGCCGGCGGCGGCGCCGTTGTCGCGCAGGAAGTCCATGCCCGCGCGCAACGTCGGTTCGATCTCGTCGAGATAGAGACGACGCTCGTCGCTTTCGGCCGCGCGCCAGTCCTGCCCGGATCGGATCAGCGCGATGTTGTCATGCGCGTGCACCACGACGCGGCCGCCTTTCGACGGGTCGCCATGCACGATCCTCAGCTCGCCGTCCGCCTGCATCCAGTCGATCTGCGAGATCGGAAAGCGGTCGCGCATCGATCCCCAGTAGCCATGTTCCTCAACCTCGCCGCTGACGCCGTCCATGATCGCGCCGACGCCCGGAAAAGCGTCGGTGAACGCGTACAGCGTTTCGAACTGCTCGGCACGCGGCGCCGCGATCTCGCGGAAATAGCCGACTCCGTCGGTGAGACGTTCTTCGGATTCCCACCATTCGGCGATCGCGAGCGACGTGACCCAGCGTTGGTACGCAGCCGGGTCGCGCCAATAGCCAACGACGATCAGGTTGTCATAGCCCTCGTTGTCGGTATGCTGCGTCAGATCGTGATTCGCGGGCCCGTCCACCGCGCCGAAATCGGCGACCATCCGGCGCAACGCGGCCAGCGCGGCGGCACGCTTGCCGGCGCCGCGATACTGCACACCGAAGTAGCCCATTACGACCTGCTGCAGGTCCTCGGCCGCGCGGGCGACGTACATAGGGAACGGCGGCTGGTAATCGTCGTCGACGCGGCGCGACAATCTACGCGGACAGACCAGGTGTTTGTCGATGGCGGATTCCATGAGTGACCTCGCTATAAAATGAAGGACATGTTGAGAAACAAAAGGTAAGGATAGCGAACAGGTGTGACCCGAACTCGACTTCAGAAGATATGGGCGTAGCGCAGCCCGACAAGGAGGCTGTCCTTCGTCCCGTTACGCACGCTCAGGTCAGTGCCGAGCTGAATCTGCACCTGGTCAGCCTTGGTCACGAACTTCGCCGCGGTCAGCCGCAAGCGCGTCGTGCGCAGCGCGTCGTGGCTGTCGATCCCGTCAACGCTGGTCTCACCGCCCCAAAACTGCGTGACGCCAAGTCCGAGTGACGTGCCCGGATCCGGCATGTAGCGAACCATCGCCTGTGCGCTGTAGCCCATGCGCTGATGCAGCGTCGCACCGCTCGGGCCATACGACGTGTTGTTGCCATACCAGATCGCGTCGCCGACGAGATCGAGCGCCCAGTGCGGCGAGAAGTGCTTCACATATGCAGCCTGGAAGTCGAGCGACCAGCGGTTCGCGCCGAAGTTGAGACTGCGGTTCTGGTCGTAGCTGCCGGTAGGCGCGTACAGATAGACGGTTGCGGCCGCAACGTCCTTCGCGTCGTTCAGGCGAAGCTTGAGCGGCGCAGTCAGGATCACATCGCCGACACCCGTTGTGGTGCCGAGCGCGCTCGCGTTGCCAAAGCCGCTAATGTGACCGAACGGCAGCAGGATCTGCGGATCGATCGTCAGGCGGTCGGTCAGCTGGAACACGTGCAGCAGACGTGCGATACCGACGTTCGACTGCAGGTCGAAGTTCGAGGTCTTGCTGCCGTTCGAATAGACCGCGTTTGTCGTCGAGTAGTTGTAGTACAGCACGCCGATCGTCGCGCCGACCGGGTACTGCTCGTAATCGCCGGGATCGACCTCGACCGCCCCCGCATAGTGCGATGCAACCAGTATCAGCGAGGCGCCGATCCAGCTCGCGATCCGCTTCAGTTTCGTTCTGTTGCCGTTGTCCATCATTCCCCTCCCCTGGATGAGCAGACACCATCGCACCCGACGTGCGAGGAACGTGCGCCGTTGCCGGGCGCCGGTATCGTGATGTACTGCGTGGTTTCTATCCAGCGGCGCGTGGGCTGCGCCGCCGATTCGCGACGACCCGTCGGGCCATCGCTCGAGAGAGAGAATAGGAAGGCAAAATCCGCGGTTCTGTCTTCTGACGGAACAAGAAGTTGGCTGGGGCGGGCTTCCGCGCCTGGCGTCACGCGCCAGCAACATAACGGATGCCGTTCACCGTCATTCCCTGCCGATGTAAAGCCGGCGCATAAGCGGGTCAGCCGCGTACACAGCAGGTTTCGCCGCCCACGTCACGATCTGCGGCCGATCACGCGCGCGGATCCGTCCCAGCACAGTTTCCGATCCGCGCGGACAAAGCACCGCGCTTTTTCTCTTCTTACCCTGTTCGTCAGGACGTGACCGGAAATGCCGGCGTCTTCGCCCGGACACGGCGGCGGCATCGACGCCGCGACGGTCTGTTATCCCCTATCCATCACAAGGAGTCCCACCATGAGCGCGAACCCATTCGCGGAAACAACCTCGACGCCCGGCGAACGTGCCCGGGCACTATTCCGGGTCATGAAGGAAAAGAACCTGATCCCGGACGGCTATATCGAGGGCCTGACGGAACTGATGTCGACGACCTGGGATCCGGCCAACGGCGCGCGCATCGTCGCGCGTGCATGGGTTGATCCGACGTTTCGCGAACTACTGCTGAAGGACGGCACGGCCGCGTGCGCGCAGTTCGGCTACACGGGCCCGCAGGGCGAATACATCGTCGCGCTCGAAGATACGCCGACGCTGAAGAACGTGATCGTCTGCAGTCTGTGCTCATGCACGAACTGGCCGGTCCTGGGTCTGCCGCCCGAGTGGTACAAGGGCTTCGAATACCGCGCCCGGCTCGTTCGCGAAGGGCGCACCGTGCTGCACGAACTCGGCACCGATCTACCGGGCGACGTTGTGGTCAAGGTCTGGGACACCACGGCCGAAAGCCGCTATCTGGTGCTGCCGGTGCGCCCGCAAGGTAGCGAGCACATGAGCGAGGCCGAGTTGCAGACGCTTGTCACCAAGGACGTGCTGATCGGCATCGCACTGCCGCGCGTGAGCTGATTCGCGCCGGGCTCTCCCATCGACATTCATTTCGGAGTAAACACATGGACGGCTTTCACGACCTCGGCGGCTTCCAGGGCTTCGGCCGGGTTCCGCATTCGATCAACAGCCTCAGCTACAAGCCGGTTTTCAAGGAAGACTGGGAACATCTCGCGTACAGCCTGATGTTCGTCGGTGTCGATCAGCTGAAAAAATTCAGCGTCGACGAAGTACGGCACGCGGTCGAGCGGATCGATGTGCGCCAGCACGTCGGCACGCGCTACTACGAACGCTACGTGATCGCGACGGCGACGCTGCTCGTCGAAACCGGCGTGCTGACGCAAGACGAACTTGACCGCGCGCTCGGCTCGCGGTTCAGACTCGCGAATCCACCGCATTCGCCGGGTCGCGCCGCCCGCGCCGGCTCGACACAGTTTGAAGTCGGCGACCGCGTGATCGTCCGCGACGAATACGTGAGCGGACACGTCCGCGCGCCGGGCTACGTGCGCGGAAAAGAAGGTGTCGTGCTGCACCGGACAAGCGAATCGTGGCCGTTCCCGGACACGATCGGCCATGGCGATACTCAAGCCGTGCACCAGCCGACCTATCACGTCGAGTTTCGCGTGAAGGATCTGTGGGGCGATGCGGCGGACGACGGCTACGTGGTTGTCGATCTGTTCGAAGGCTATCTGGAGCGCGCGCCGGCACGCGCCGAGGCCGCCGCCGTGCGGGGCGGGAAACATGCCGATGGTGTGCCCGCATGAACACGCTTGCGTCATTACGCGCGCCGGACGACCCGGCGGCACGGATCCCGGTCACCGTGCTGTCCGGGTTCCTCGGTGCGGGAAAAACGACGCTGCTGAACTACATCCTGCACAATCGCGCGGGGCTGAGGGTCGCGGTGATCGTCAACGACATGAGCGAAGTGAACATCGACGCAGACGACGTGCGGCGTCACGTCGAACTGCATCGCGGCAATGACGAACTCGTCGAGATGAGCAACGGCTGCATCTGCTGCACGCTGCGCGCCGATCTGCTCGAGCAGATCAGCGTGCTCGCGCGGCGGCGCCGCTTCGATTACCTGCTGATCGAATCGAGCGGCGTCTCGGAGCCGATGCCGGTCGCGGAGACGTTCGCGTTTCTCGACCAGCGCGGCTTCTGCCTCAGCGAACTCGCGCGACTCGATACGCTCGTCACCGTCGTCAACGGCGAGACGTTCGAGGCGATGCTGGCATCGACGGAGCCGGTCGCAGCCGGCAACGAAAACGGCGCCGAGACGCGCAAGCTCTCGGATCTGCTGATCGAGCAGGTCGAATACGCGAACGTCATCCTGGTCAGTCGGCTCGACCGGATCGGTGCAGCGGGTTTCGACCGGCTGCGTGCGGCGCTCGCGTTGCTGAATCCGTCCGCGCGGATACTGCCGATGGCGAACGGCAACGTCGATCCGTCGGAGGTACTGAATACCCGCCGGTTCAATCTGCCCGCGCTCGTCGAATCGCCGGGCTGGATGCAGCGGATGCAAGCCGACGAGCGGCCCTCGGAATCAGAGTCGTATGGGATCGCGTCATGGGTCTATCGCGAGCGCGCGCCGTTTCATCCGGCGCGACTCCTCGCCTGGTTACATCGAACGTGGAGCAACGGCCGCCTGCTTCGCTGCAAGGGCTATTTCTGGATCGGGCATTGCCATGTCGATATCGGCATGCTTGTGCAGACCGGCGGCCGCTTTCAGTGGGGCTACGTCGGCCGTTGGTGGCGCTTCGTTCCGCAACCGGACTGGCCGCGCGATGACTATCGCCGTCAGGGCATACTCGACAAGTGGGAGGAGCCGGTCGGCGATTGCCGGCAGGAAATCGTGTTTATCGGACAGGCAATCGACCACGACCGGCTGCGGCGGGAACTCGATGCATGTCTGCTAAGCGTTTCCGAAATCGACGCGGGCCCGTATGAATGGGCGCGTCTGCCGGGTGCCGAGGCGTTCGACGCGCAAGCGCTCGCGGGACAGCTATGACGTTTGGCAACACCGGCCCTTCACGCGGCGCCGCCCTTTCGCGATCCGTACCGATACGAGGACATGTTTCGCGCAGTACTTGAACACGCCGAGAAGCAAAAGCGGCTGCGGGCAAAGGGAAGCTGAGTGAGCAGCTGAGTGAGCAGCGGATCTGGCGCGTCTTCACCGTGAATTGGCGACAGTCACGCTAAAAAGCGACATGCCAATCGCCAATCCGTTGCTATTCTCGGCCGGCGATCACGCCAGCTCGACAGCCAGCGCGGTGGCCTCACCTCCGCCGATGCAGAGTGACGCGACGCCCCGCTTCGCGCCATGCTTTTTGAGCGCTGCGAGCAGCGTCACGATGATCCGTGCGCCCGATGCGCCAATCGGGTGACCTAAGGCACACGCGCCGCCATGAACATTGACCTTCTCGTGCGGCAAGCCGAGATCACGCATGGCGATCATCGTCACCACGGCGAATGCTTCATTGATCTCCCACAGGTCGACCTGATCCGGCCTCCAATCAAGCTTTTCCAGCAATCCCTTGATTGCTCCAACCGGCGCGGTGGTAAAGAGGGACGGCAGCTGAGCAAAGGTGTTATGCGCCCGAATCGTGGCGATGGGACTCAAGCCGCGTTTCTCGGCTTCCGAGCGACGCATCATCACCAACGCAGCGGCGCCGTCCGATATCGAAGACGAATTGGCCGCCGTCACCGTACCGCCGTCCCGGAAGGCCGGCTTCAAGTTCGGTATCTTGTCCGGCTGGGCCTTGCCGGGTTGTTCGTCGACGGCAACCACGGTATCGCCCTTGCGCCCTTTCAGCACGACAGGTGCGATCTCATGGACGAAGCTGCCGTCGGTACTGGCCTTCAATGCCCGCGCCAGCGAGGTCGTGGCAAACGCGTCTTGCTCCTCACGGGTGAACTGATAGGTCTGCGCGCTATCCTCGGCAAATGTACCCATCAGACGGCCCCGATCATAGGCATCCTCCAATCCGTCCAGGAACATATGATCGATGAGCTTGCCATGACCCATGCGATATCCGCTACGCGCTTTGTCCAACAAGTACGGGGCATTGGACATGCTTTCCATGCCGCCCGCCACCATCACACGGTTAGTCCCGGCCAGCAGCAGATCGTGTGCGAACATCGCCGCCTTCATGCCCGAGCCGCACATCTTGTTGACAGTTGTGCATCCCGCCGAATCGGGAATGCCAGCGCCGCGCGAAGCCTGGCGCGCCGGCGCCTGGCCGAGGCCGGCAGGCAGCACGCAACCCATAATCACTTCCTCGACCTGATCAGCCGCGAGGCCGGCACGCTCGATTGCGGCGCGAATGGCGACAGCGCCGAGTTCCGGCGAACTGAGCGATGCGAAATCTCCTTGCAGCGCGGCCATCGGCGTGCGCGCAGCTCCAACTATCACGACAGGATCTTGTGTAGACATTGCTTCTCCGTAAGTGCTTGAGTTCGAGTGCCGGCAGCAACTTCATCAACGCGGCGCCAGCCGCAGGGCGCCGTCCAGACGGATGACTTCGCCGTTCAGCATGATGTTTTCGCAAATGTGCATGACGAGCGCGGCGTACTCGGATGGGCGGCCCAGCCGCGCAGGGAATGGCACGCTTTGCCCGAGGGAATCCTGAACCGCTTGCGGCATGGCCGTCAGCATGGGCGTCTCGAAGATACCCGGCGCGACGGTGACGACCCGCACCCCGTGCCTGGCGAGTTCGCGCGCAACCGGCAAGGTCAGGCCAACCACGCCGGCTTTGGAGGCGGCGTAGGCTGCCTGGCCGATCTGTCCGTCGAATGCAGCGATAGAAGCCGTATTGACGAGGACGCCCCGTTCGCCGTCGGGGCCAGGCGCTTCTTTCACGATGGCCGCGGCGGCGAGGCGGATCATATTGAAGGTCCCAACCAGGTTGATTCCAATCGCCTTGACGAAGCTGTCGAGCCGGTGCGGTCCCTCCCTGCCAAGCACTTTTTCGCCGGGTGCCACGCCCGCGCAATTGATCAAGCCGTGAAGATGTCCGAAACTTTCAAGCGCTGCGTCGACTGCGGCCTGGCCGTCGGCCTCGCTGGTGACATCGGTGGTGATGAAGCGAGCCTGGGCGCCCAATTCCGACGCGACGCGCTCTCCGGCCGCCTTGTTGATATCCGCGCAGACAACATAAGCGCCGCTGGTCACGAGCTGGCAAGCCACGGCAGCGCCCAGACCGGACCCTGCGCCAGTCACCAGAAAAACATGGTCCTTAACCTGCATATTCCACTTCCGTATTCTCAAAGCATTGATCGAACCCGCACGGCGTAACAACTCACTCCGCGGTCTTTACGGCGGCTTGAGCCCTCTCGTTATTGCGGAGAATGAAGCGCTGGATCTTGCCGCTGGGTGTCTTGGGCAATTGCTCCACAAACGAAATCTCGCGCGGATAAGCATGCGCCGACAGCCGTCGTTTGACGTGCTGGCACAATTCGTCCGCGAGGGAGTCGGACGGCTCGATGTCGGCTCTCAACACCACGAAGGCCTTGACGATCTCCGTGCGCTCCGGGTCCGGCTTGCCGATCACCGCTGTCTCCACCACCGCCGGGTGCTCTATCAACGCGCTCTCGACATCGAACGGACCGATTCGGTAGCCAGACGACGTGATGACGTCGTCGTTGCGTCCAACGAAGCTGATATGTCCATCAGCTTCCAGTTCGACTGTATCGCCCGTCCGGTAGTACCCGCCTTCAATCGCGGGGGTCGGCTGATTCAGGTAGCCGGTAAACCACATAAGCGGCGAGCGCGCGATATCCAACGCAAGAGTGCCCGGCACGTTGGGCGGAAGCTCGCGGCCTTCGTCGTCAAGCACCACAACGTGATGACCGAGCAAAGGCAAGCCGGTCGACCCCGGATGGACGGCATGGTGCAGACCGTGATGGTTGCTCACCACCATGCCCAGTTCAGTCTGGCCGTAATGATCGTATATCGGCGCTGCGAGATGCTCGTCGAACCAGCGGATCACTTCCGGGTTCAGCGGCTCGCCCGCGCTGCTCACTGCGCGCAGGGTTCCTTTCACGGCGGCTGCGGCCGCCTCGCCTGCCGCGATGAGCAGCCGGTAGGCAGTCGGTGCACCGGCAAGATTCGTTATTTCGTGATTCTTGATGATCCGATAGGTGCTTTCAGCGGAAAAAGGACCGTCGTAAAGCGTGGTGGCATGCCCCAGCAGCAATGGTCCGGTCACCGCGTAGTAAAGGCCGTAGGCCCAACCCGGATCGGCAATATTCCAGAATTTGTCGCCCGGCCGCAGGTCGACTGCATCGCGCATGTAGACATAGAACGCGAGCAACGCCCGCAGTGGCACCGGCACGCACTTGGGCAAGCCGGTGGTGCCCGAGGTCGACATCATCATGAACAGGTCCGTGCCGCGCCGCATGACCGGTTCGAAATCTTTGCCCTGACGCGCCAGTTCCGCATGGAAATCGGCGTCGCCCGACCGCACAGTCTCGTTGCCGTCCAGACGAGTCACGACGGCGGCCGCAGGCGCGTCGGCGATTTCATCCAGTTTTAGCCGGTTGTGTGGATCGGTAACGATCAGCTTGGCCCCGCTCATCCGCAATCGATGTTCAATGGCCTTGGGCCCGAATGCGGTGAAGAGCGGTTGATAGACAGCACCGGCCCGCCACGTTCCGAGGATCGTGATCACCAACTCAGGGGTGCGAGGCAGCAACCCCGCCACCACGTCACCGGCGCCTATGCCGCGAGAGGTCAGGAAGCCGGCGAACCGGGCTGAGTGTTCCCGCAGTTGCTCAAACGTATAGGTCGCACGGCGGCCATCTTCGCTTTCCCATTCCAACGCTATGCGCCCAGGCGCGACGTGCCGGTCGCAGCATTCAATGCAGGCGTTGATTCCGTCCTCCAGACTCCCTTCCAGTACAGCCGCCATGTCTTCGACCCGAAAGCCTTCTCGTGCGTCAGCGTAGGCGGTCAGGCTTTCGCTCCATCCGTCTTTGCAATCACTCATACCGTCTCCTTCATACCATCTTTCGAATTTTTGGGCGTCACGCCTAGCCTTCAAATCCACTATACAGCGGCAAGATATGGCAATCTATGACCAAAGAGGCCGAGTTTTTCGGCCGATATTGCCATGTGACCCAAACACGAAATAAGGACGGCATGAAACTGCGCACCATCTCAGCGTCGTTTGTCCACGAGGCACTGGAATGCGCACGTAGCTACGGGACGCCCACCGAACCGTTGCTAGCCGCGGCTGGCCTGCCACCTTCGGTGCAGGAGCCCGTGTCAGCCGAACACTACGGTGCCCTTTGGTTAGCCATTGCGCGGGCGATGGACGACGAGTTTTTCGGATTGGGCGAGCGCCCAATGCGGGTCGGCAGCTTCACGCTGCTGTGTCATTGCGTGCTGCACGCCGGCACGCTGCAGCAGGCGCTGCAGCGTGCGTTGCGCTTTCTTCGCGTGGTACTGGACGATCCGTTCGGCAAGCTGGTGACGGCAGATGGTCTTGCGCAAATTGTTCTGACCGATTGCGGTGCGGCACGTTCGGCTTTCGCCTATCGAACCTACTGGATCATTCTGCACGGCATAGCGTGTTGGCTGGTTGGGCGCCGGATCCCGTTACGTCTGGTCGATTTCCGTTGTGCCGAACCGGGTCGTAGCGCTGACTATCGCGTATTTTTCGGCGCACCTGTCCGGTTCGATCAACCAGTGAGTCGCCTCACCTTCGACACGGCTTTTCTTAAACTGCCGACTATCCGGAACGAGCGCGCGTTGAAGCAGTTTCTGCGCGGTGCGCCGGCCAACATCCTCGTGCGGTATCGTTATGACGCGGGTCTTGTCGCCGACGTTCGCGGGCGTCTGCAGCAGCTATCGCCCGCCGCATGGCCAAACTTCGAGGAAATGGCGCGGCAAGTGCGCTTACCGGAATCCACGTTGCGTCACCGCTTGCAGCAGCAGGGGCAAACGTACACCTCGATCAAAGATGAGATCCGCCGGAGTCTCGCGATCGACTGGCTGGTGCATAGCACGCGAAGCGTCAGCGAAGTAGCCAGCGAACTCGGCTTTACCGAGCCAAGCGCGTTCCATCGCGCCTTTAAAAAATGGACGTCCAGAAGTCCGGGGGCGTACAGGCGTGATGCCGGTCGTGCGTCATGACCTCGACTGACAAGGGTCCGTAGGCGCTAGGCCGTCACAGCATCGGCTTGGCCGCGAGCGGGCCGATGTTGCCGAGGCTAAGCACGGCCGTGCCGTTCGTCACGACGCCTACGAGGTTGGCGCGCGAGGTGTACTGCTACGCAAGATGTCCATCACGCAGGGCGTGGATGCCGGCGGCGAGAATCTAAACGTGCAGTAGAAATTCGCCTGCCGAAAAGACGGATGCGGGATCTCGGCATGCCATGCGCCGGACCCTGAGATACAACTTCACGGCCGGCGAGTGCGAATCAAGCGAACATCACTGCTGCTTCATTCAATGGGTTCATATGGCAAACCAACGTAGTTTTCCGCGATCGTCTTGAGCCCTGCGTCGGAAGTCGTGTAGTAGTCGTAGTCGGTACGCTGCATGCGCTTGTCGAAGGCGTCGCGCTCTGAAAACTCGTGCAGGAGGTTGGTCATGAACCACGAGAAACGCTCCGCCTTCCACACGCGGCGCAGCGCGATCGGCGAATACTTTTCCAGTAGATCGGTACGGCCGTCGCGGTAGACACGACTCAAAATCCGATACAACGTGCTCACGTCGCTTGCGGCGAGATTCAAGCCTTTCGCGCCGGTCGGCGGCACGATATGCGCCGCGTCGCCAACGAGAAACAGCTTGCCGTACTGCATCGGCTCAACCACATAGCTGCGCAGCGGCGCGATACTCTTCTCAAGCGACGGGCCGGTGACAACCTTCTGCGCCACGTCCTGCGGCAGGCGCGTTTTCAACTCTTCCCAGAAACGTTCGTCGGACCAGTCTTCGACTTTCTCCGTCAACGGCACTTGCAGGTAGTAACGGCTGCGAGTCGTCGAACGCTGGCTGCACAGCACAAAACCGCGCTCGTGATGCGCGTAAATCAGTTCGTGATTGACAGGCGGGGTATCGGACAGCATGCCGAGCCAGCCAAACGGATAGACGCGCTCGTAATGCGTGAGCACTTCCGCAGGGATCGTCTTGCGCGAAACGCCATGAAAGCCATCGCAGCCCGCGACGTAATCGCAATCCAGACGGTATGTCTCACCGTCCTTTTCGAATGTGACGTAAGGCGCTTCGCCTTTCACGTCGTGCAACTGAACATTAGCCGCTTCGTAGATCGTGGTCGCGCCGCTTGCCTCGCGCGCCGCCATCAAATCGCGCGTCACTTCGGTCTGGCCATACACCAGCACCGACGAGCCGCCAGTGAGCTGCTTCAGGTCGATCCGGTCACGTCGCCCACCGAACACCAGTTCGATGCCGTCGTGAACCAACCCTTCCGCGTCCATACGCTCGCTCACGCCCGCTTCGCGCATCAGGTCGACCATGCCCTGCTCGAGCACACCCGCACGGATTCGGCCGAGCACGTATTCGCCGCTTTGACGCTCAAGAATGACGTTGTCGATGCCAGCCTTGTGCAATAACTGTCCCAAAAGCAGGCCGGACGGCCCGGCGCCGATAATCGCTACTTTGGTCTGCATAACCTATGTCTCCTGTTTCCTCTACACCGTGACTTCTAATTTACTCTTTGAGCCCCAATAACTGGCGCTACGGTTGAATTGCATTTTTCTAGAAATACGCAGCGCTGATAAGGCAATTTTTTCGATTAAAATTGGACTTTTAGAAAGTCCTATGCGGGCCGATACCTCGGGGATGAATTCATGAAGCATCCGGCGCAGCACGACATCCCCGTCTTCAATTTATACGGCGAAGGGCCTGACTGGAGCACGCTCGATTTGCTGCACTGCGAGTCGATACCCGAGCGAAGCAGTTTGCACGACTGGGAAATCCGGCAGCACCGGCACGCGGACCTCGCGCAAATCCTGTACGTTCAGAAAGGTGTGGCACAGCTCGACATTGAGGGCGAGAGAACAACGATAGACACGCCATCGGTCCAGGTCGTCCCGCCGATGTGCGTGCATGGCTTCCATTTCTCTCCGGAAGTCGACGGATACGTGGTTACTATCGCCGCGCCGCTGATGAACTGGCTTCAGCAGCAGATCGATGCGCCGCGCCGCGTGCTTGAGCGCCCCGGCTGTTATTCGGTCGGCAACGACCTGCCTTACATGAACACGCTATGCGACCGGTTGAATCAGGAATACAGCCTTCCCGCGCCCTCAAGGGACCTGATGCTCCGGTCTCTCGTGAGCGCGCTCGTCGTATGGGTCAGTCGTCAGGATCAACAAGGCAAGGAAAGGGGCGAACCTCAGGATCGTGGCCAAGCCTATGTGAGGGCATTCTCCGGCCTGATCGAAAAACATTACCGCGAACATTTTCCAATCAGCCGCTACGCCGAACGCCTGGGCGTGACGCCGGTGCATCTGAATATGGTATGTCAGCGAATAGCCGGCAAAAGCGCGCTCGCCCTCGTCCATCAGCGATTGCTGCTAGAGGCCAAGCGCAGTCTCACCTACACCGCACTCAATATCAATCAGGTATCCGATTTTTTGGGCTTTACGGAGCCCGCGTATTTCACCCGGTTCTTCAAGCGATTCACTGGCGTGACGCCAAACGCTTTTCGCAAGCGAAAATGATTTCACTGTTGCCAGCATCCGGCTGCTGCACGGCAGGAAATGAACCAACGTCATCCAAGCGCCTCCGAAAGCGTCCTGCCCCTTGTCTGCACCCGACGTAATTTCTACGTTCGCCCCCTGTGGCATGATCCTCGGCCGTCCACCTTCTATGTCCGCTTCGTACATCTGGTCGAACAGTCGATCCCTCTTCGCGAGCGCTTCATTCGCCATCACGCGGATCGAACGTAGTGGATGCGGCTTCGGGACGAAGTCGTCCAGCTTGCGCAGTAAAAACAGACTCTCGGTCAACGTATCGCCGCCGCGCATATTCTCGATCGGGCAAGTGATAGGCCATCTATCAAGCCTCGATAGCTCTGCGCGACGACGTGTTTCAGCGATACTTCAGCAACCTCCGGCAAGCAAAGACGCTGATGAAGCCGCGCATCTTTATGGGGCCGCGCCAAAGCCGGGGCTCTATGCCGCGATATGGCACGCGTGATCGTTGACCGCGAGCGCCGGATAGCTGTCCCCGCCGTTGCGATAGCGCAGGTCCGACAGATCGAGCCGTCGCTGGTTCGCGAATGCATTGCGCTCTAGCGCTGCGATCTGCTGGTCGTACAGCAGGCAATCTGCGAGCAAGCCATGGGGAAGAATGAATAGAAATTCAGCGAATCTCATGCAGGTCCGTCAGCTCGCTCATTCGCACTCCCGCCTCGTGCATCTCAAGCGCGTTGACTGTCGGCCAACCGCGTACCGACAACGCAATTCCGGCCCATGGCTTTTGCGGCGTATAGCGCGGCATCCGCTTTTCCCAACATGTTCGCCAATGTGTCGCCTTCCTGGTACTCATCGACGCCGGCACTGAAGGTGTAGGTGACTTCGCCTGACGCAACAGCCAGACGTGATGCTGCGATACGGACGCGAAGCTGGTCCATCAGGCGAAAGGTGTCGACCTGCCCGGTGGACTGAGACAGGATTGCGAATTCCTCTCCGCCGAGGCGGCCGAAGACATCCCCGCGGCGCAAGCCGCTTGATACGGTGGAAGCGAAATGCGCAAGTACCTGGTCGCCGCCGGCATGCCCGTGTTCGTCATTGATTGCCTTGAACTTGTCGAGGTCCAGAATTGCAATAGACAGCCGCAAGTTCGAGTTCCTGGCTTCAGCCAGCAATGACTCTGCCCGGGCAAGGAAAGCACGGCGCACAAGCGCACCCGTGAGCCCGTCGACATTTGCCAGGCGTTCCATACCCTCAGCCATCCGGTCGTGAGCAAGCATGACCACGCCAATCGAAAGACACGGCAGCGCTAATATGGCAAGACCGATGAATGCAATGTTTATCGGCGTCGGCGCCAGAAAGGCGGTCTGATGCTCCCATCCCACTACACAGGCGATACTGCGTGATGCGTGGACAGCCGCGCCGAGGAATGCCGCACCCGCCAAAAACTGATAGCAATATTTCGGTCTGCCCGGCGGCCGCAACCTGAACACAATCCAGCCAATGGCGAGACGGGCATACGCAAGAAACGCCGATAGCAAAGCAATTCTGGCATTGACGTCTGGCGACAGGTATCCCCAATAGACAATACCGAGCAGCACCACTCCGTACGCGACGTACTCCAACGAGTGGGCAGGCCGAAGACCAAAGAACTGCCGACAGCCTTGCAACATCAAGAGCGCCGCGGCCCCGAGCAATGCACTTGCGACAACTATGGCCAGCTGTGCAGGCGCAGGTGCCTGCAGTGCGAGAAGGACGAGCGCTACGACTACGACGGCGTTTGCGCCAATCCAGCGACGCAACCCTTGTATTCCCACGTGCAGCAGCGAACCAAACACCGCCATGCTCACCAAGCAGGACATGATTGCAACAACCAGGAGGCTGACGAGGCTGAACATACCTATTGGCGCGAAGTCGAAACTCACAGCGATATGGATTAGAGGGCATCAGAGCGCGCGGCCATGTTGAAGCGCTCCACGGGGCTTTTCGCCTTGAGTCGCAGAGCAAGGGCCCCCTCATGCGTTTACGGCAGGCGGCTGGCGTTCTTGAATCCTCCGCGGATTTCCATATCGGCGAACAGACTTCCCACGGGGTGAAACTTCATGGATACGGGCATCTTCCGCAGCACACTAGCCGTCAACGCTCTTTAGCGTATCGCAGCTTCAAAATCGACGAAATGTCACATTGGAAAGAGCGGCGCAGTTGCCTTCACAAAGCTCGGCACCACGTATGTCGCGGCGATAGTATCGAATGCCGCTCAACGTCGGGAAAGTTTTCCTGAGACACCGGCGAAGCAGCGACGACATCCGAAAAATCACCGCCAGCGGTCAGCCATGCCGGCCGGGCGGGCCCAAGTGCAGCTATGCATTGCGTGTCGGGCGGCCGGCGTATCGGCTCTCCCTCGAGGATAACGGCTCGCGAAATTCGCCATGACCCTCGGTTCGCAATTCGCACGGGGTTAGAACCACCCCAAGCTTGTCAGGACGGTGCCTCGTGGCGGTTTCGCCGGTAGCGTTCAATCGTCTCCAACAGAGTTTCGAATAGCATCGCATCGGAGTTGGAAATCGAACCCGTGCGCGTGTGCAGCACCAGACCGGAGCGCTCTACCTCCGCGAGTACGAGGAGTATGAACGGCATGTCACTCATAGCCAGGTCGCTGTAGGACCAAAGATTCAGCACGTCGGCAATTGATACGAGGTTGACGAAGCGCTCGACGGAAAGCGTCTTGACCTGGTCAGCCATGACGGCGAAGTAAGTCCGCCAGTTCGCAATGAAAGTATCGCGATTCCTGCCCTCAACTTCGATATTCCGTATCCCTCGTGCGAAGAGTACAGGGGGCTGAATATTGCTCGTCGTGAGTGGGCACGGTGATAACGAGAAATGCTGTCGATGGAGAAACTGAAGTCCCTGCTCCCCTGCATCTTCCACAATCATCATCTCGCGACGACAGAATGGGCATCGCGCCATTTGCCCGTCAGCATCATGTAATTTGAGTTCCTCCAGGTACGAGGCAGCATCCACATATCGTTCCTCCTGATGATGCACTGCAAGTGACAAGTGAATCTTTGGAATTTTCAAAGCTGGGGGCTGCGGCAGCATCGACGCAGCCCTTATGTTCCACAGCGTTGTCATGTCACCTACTGCGCACCGACCCGGTATCCGTCGTTCAGCGTCTTCAGAAAAGCGATGATGTCGTGAATATCGGTGTCAGTCATCGCCGGCTTGTCGCCAGGTTTCCGGTCGAAGGGGGCGTCCTTATCGTCGATGTTCGCATGAAACCGCATCGGCAAGTCATCGTACTGACGAGTCTTCCCATCCGCGCCGCGCGGATAAAACTTCTGCGGAGCGGTATTGCGTTCGTTGTAGAACGCCATGACGTCCTCAAGCGAGGTATACACACCATTGTGGAAAAATACCTTGCGCGTCGACACGTTCCGTAGCGTCGGCGTCAGGAACATCCCGCAATATTGCGTCTGGTCTTTCAGGTCCGTTCGGAAAGGACCGCAGATGCCCATGTCGAAGAAACTCTGGTCTTTGTTGGCCGCAAGATGGACGTTGCGGGGCACACCGAGCGCTTCATACTGGTAGTCGGTAAACATTGGCGGCAGGCCGTCAGCACCCGGTTTCGAGAGGTGGCAACCCGCACAGTTCGCCTTGTCCGGGTCGTTGAACAGACGCAGTCCATGCAGTTCCGCCTGACTCAGCCTAGCCTTCCCTTCCAGCCAATAGTCGTACTTGCTGGTGTACGGATGAAACGACTGCTCTTCAACCTGATAACGCGCTACTGCAAACATCGCCTCGGACATCGCAAGCGTCGTGTTCTCAAACACATGCGCGCCGAAAAGCTGGGTGAAGTCGTCCTTGTACGGCGTCCGCTCGAGCTTCGCCATGACATCGGCGATGTTCGCGTTCGCCATCTCGACCGGATTAAGCAGTGGGCCTGATGCCTGCGCCTGGAGCGTATCCGCGCGGCCGTCCCAGAACATCCCGCCCTGCGGAACCATCGCTGGCGCCGCCGGAGCAACACCCGCGTTCTTTTGCGCCCGCGCGACGCCTGCAGCCTGACTCGCAATCTTCGCCAGGTCGGGAGCGTTGTCCGCGTCTCCGGCGTCGGGGCCGATGCTGAAATTCGGCTGCCGGTAGAGGTACATGAGCGACTGTGGCGGCCGGTAGCCTTCCTGCGACAATGAGGCACCACCTAACTGGACAGCCAGGTTATTGGCGGGCCCGTATGCATGCTCCGGGCTATGGCAGGAGGCGCATGACTGGCGGCCCGACGCGGAAAGTGTCGGGTCGAAGAATATCTTCTTCCCAAGTTGCGCCGCTGCACTCAATTGAGGTGGCGCAACAGGACGCTGAAGCTCGATGGGATTCGGGTTCGCGCCAGTGAGGTTTTCCACAACCAAGCCGACTGCTGCAGGCACGCGTGACGGATACAGCAGCGCCCAGCCGCAAAAACCGACTGCGGCGACAGCCGCCGCTGCGACAACCCGTTTAAGCGTGCGTCGAATGCGGAACTGCGGCTGTCTCTGAGGACTTGTTTCCGTAGAAGGAACTGAGGAGGCGGGCATATGAGCAACGACGAGGAAATCTGAAAATGAAAAATGTTGCCAACCCAAAGGGCTGGCAACACCGAAGTACTCTTCCGTTTCGCATCGGTGCCAGGCACCGATGCGAAGGGCGGAGTTCAGATGGCAGGTACGGAGGAGACGACCGAGCCCAGGTTCGGGTCGACGAACACCGTCGGGTTGTTACCCGCGCCGCTGAAGTTGAACAGACCCATGATGCTGCCGGCCGTCGCATCGAACGAACCGCCGCCGATGCGTTGGCTGCCCAGCCAGTTGTCTTCGATGAAGCGAACCACGGATGCCTGGCTAATCGGCGTGTGGTCAACGTAGTTCACCTTTGCCCACGGCGAAATCACGAGGAACGGAATACGCGTGCCCGGGCCGCAGCGTCCATTGACCGCCGCACCATTCACGCCGTTCGGAGCCGTTCCCGTACCGCACTTGCCGGCGCCGTTCAACTGGTCCGCCTGAGCGTCGAACGACGGGCTCGTGGGATTCGCATAGGCATGGTCGTACCAGCCATCCGAATCGTCCCACGCTACGATAACCGCCGTGCTCTTCCAGTCAGGCTGCTGCTGCAGGAAGTTGACTACCTTTGCCGTGAAGGCCTGTTCGTCGAGCGGGTCCGAGTAGCCAGCATGGCCATCCTGGAATGCCGGGGCCTTGATGAAGCTGACCGACGGATAGTTCCCGGCCTTCACCGCGGCGAAGAAATCGTCAGAGTCGTACTGGTGGTTTGCCGGGTCAACTGTCTTGCCGTCGGACTGGAGCGTATAGCCGATGGCTGCTGTCGCGCTAGGACGCAAATGCTGCGGGTTTGACGTCGACGCGTAGTACTGGAACCAGTTGTGGTGCGGGATGTAATCGGCAGTCGCCTGACCGACCGCCGGGGTCACTGTACTGCGTTTGCAGCCGGTCGTACCGTTGCTGTTGGTCGTCGACAGGTTGAAGCCGCCCATGAAGCCGCCCCACGTGATGCTCCTGGCGTTAAGCAGGTCGCCGATGTTCTTGCCGGACATCAGAATCTGGTCGGTCGTGCTGGAGCACAGGTCGTTTGCCGGGTCGACGTCATTGATGAGGGTAATGCCCCCTTGACCGTCGTTGACGTAGTAAGAATGCGAAGCCGTCGTGAGATTGAATGGCTGCTGGCTTGTCTTGACCAGTTGCACGCCGTTGGTCTGGCCGGCGATAACTTCCAGTGCACCCGGCGTCGACGGTCCGAACGTATCCGTGTAAGCGTTGTCGCTCATCGCAAAGTGCTGAGCATAGTTCCACATGGCAGTAACGGTGTTGCCATCGTAGTAACCCATTACCTGTCCAGTTGTACCGAAGGCGCCTGCGCCACCACTCGAACCCTTACCCGTGAACTTCGGGAACAGGTCCGCGGCGCCATTGTTATACGCTTGCTGTTCCGCCGTATAAGCGTGGTTCTGGTCGGCCGTTGCCGCCTGCGTCCGGTCCAGCCGGAACGGATTCGCAGCGCCCGTGCCGTTCAGTGTATTGATGAAGTTGGGGTTATTGGTCAGCAGTGTGCCGCTCAGACCATTCACCGACGGCGTGCCTGCGGCAGCCGTGAACGCGGGTTCACCCGACGGGTTAGTCGCATTCGGGTAGGTTGCGAAGTAGTGGTCGAAAGAGACGTTTTCGTTGTAAATCACAACGACGTGCTTGATGGGTGTTGCCGTCGTCAACTGATTTTGTGCGCTCACGGGCGTCAGCCCATTCGAGCCGCTGCCACCGCATGCGTACAGTGAGACCGCCATTGCGATGCCTGATACACCAAACAGGAAAGCTCGGGTAAACATTCGAGTTAACTCCGGATATCGTTTTGCTATTTATTTTTCGTCCGCTGTTTCATCGCGAAATAAGCGGGCGCGCGGGGAACGTCAAAAACCAC
>NZ_JARESX010000058.1:0-45816 GCF_046026435.1 Paraburkholderia sp. RL17-381-BIF-C
TGTCTCGGCCGCCAGATGGACGATCGCGCGGGGCTTGTATTTGGCGAGCAACTCGTCCATTGCGGCGCGGTCGCATATGTCGGCACACACGAAAATATGCATTGGATTGCGCTGCAGTGATTTAAGCGTGCGCAAATTGCCCGCATAGGTGAGCTTATCGACATTCACCACGGGTTCATCGCAGATTTTCAGCCAGTCAAGCACGAAGTTTGCGCCGATAAAACCGGCGCTGCCTGTCACGAAGATCATGGATGCCCTCTGGAAGCCGCCCTCGCGCGATAGCGCGGAAGGGTCGATTGGAATCTGGCTGACATCCAGTGAATACTGCGGCCACAGGATGCCGATAAGCAGCGTTGGTATAGCTTTCATCGCGACTTCCATCGTCGCGGAGAGATGCACCAGCGCAGTGTAGGGTTCTAGAAATTTTGTTTCAGTGCGGAAAGCAACACAGGTGCCTTCGTGCGCGCTGACAGGTTCAGGAGTAAGGTTGAGGCGGTCAGCGCACGCTTGCCGTATTAGCGTTGCGCGCATCAAGACTACGCGATGCCGACATTATTCGGCCGCAAAGAAAGAACTATTTATCGTCTCGTGGCGTTCTGGAGCGTGCAACACATAATGCGCATACGAAAACGCCAATGAGTACGCCAAATAGGAAGCATAAGAAATGTGTCAAAACGCTGAACATTTGCCTGGTCCTTTCAATTGAGGCGAGATTGAATTTATAACGATTCACCTCCTTGGCAATTGACGGCGCACCATCACAGCCAAATGCAAAAACGTACAGGCAACGGCAATGGTATGACTGGCAGTCGTCGCGCCAAACATCATACTTTACTAGATTCGTAACCAGGGCGAAAAACAGGCACGACTGAAGCAGCACGCGAATGGCGTGGTATCGGATGCGACATCGATCTCATAGAGCGCGCGTGTGATTTCGCGGGCTGGGTCACTGCGTGGGACTGGTGGCCCGTATGAGCATGGCTAAGACGGACAACGGCGCGCTGCACTACGACGAGACGCGGAACCTGCACGCCGTCGCGGAATGGCAATTTGACAACCTGAAAGACGGCGAACGGTGGCATCCGCTCGCGCCATCCACCGGCGCAACGCCGGCCGGCCAGCAAGTCCCATTCGAGCCTTCCGCGCGACGGGCACTAACAGCATCACGCGAGCTGCTTTCTGCAAGGGGGAAAACACACGCTCCCCCCAATGCTCCCGGACTGGTGAGCCTGCTCAATCGTTCGCCAGCGCTTGGCCTTTTATCTCCAGACGCTCCTTCTTCTTTCGCTCCATGCGCCGCGGGTAATCGATCGCGGGCTTCTCGATGAAGCGATACGTCAGGCACGAGAGCGCCAGAGTTGCCGGCCAGAGAATCGCCAGATGAGCCCAACCTTCGATATTGGCCAATCCGATCAGATTCTGGACGGTCGGGTGCACCAGATACAGCGAATAACTTATCGTTCCGAGCCCGAGCAACGGCTTGAGTTGCATGATCGACTGCTCGCGTGCTGCGTAACAGCCGATGAACAGCAGATAGGCAATGCCCCACGAAACGAACACACATTGGACCGTTGTGATCTCAGGGCGGGGAAATACGCCAAAACCGACATAGATCCCCAGAACGATCGAAAGGATAATCGCTCCTACAAGAGCCAGAAACGCACGCTCGCCGAGTTCACGCGTATGCCGGCGATAAAACAGTAGACCCACGACGCAAGTCGCCATGATGCCGAAGCGGCCAAGCGGTATCCGCACGTGCAACACATACGACGCCACAGACAATGCGAGCATGCCCGCAACTGTGAGCATAGCCAGCAGGACACTGCGTCGATTCGCTCCCACTGCGAACGCGAACGACAACAGAATGTACCAGGCAAACTCCATGGACAACGTCCACGACGCGCTAACGAAGTTCGGTAGATGCGCGTAGTCCTGCAGAAAGAAAAGGTGCAACAGGAAGAAGTAGCCGAAGTTGTGCACGGAGCCAGGCGGGTAAGCGCCGTCGCCGATCAGATAGAGCGCGAACTCAAACGCGAAGATCGCGAGATAAAGCGGATAAATCCGGAAAATACGATGCTTCCAGAATCTACCCAGCGCATTCGCGCGTTCAAGGCTCAGCGGTATGACAAATCCACTGACAAGAAAAAATGTTAGAACACCGACCTGCCCAAAATTGACCCACGGACCAAATCCGGTTGTGACTGAAAACCAGCCGGCGCCCTCGCCGCCATGCTGAAAAATCACGAGAAGCGCGGCTACGCCGCGGAGAACATCGATGAAGGCGTAGCGGCCACTAGAGGTCGCGGCCCGTCCCGCGTTCGGCAACCTTACTTTTTCCGGCGTGGGCATCAGGTTTCCTCAAGACGGGTTGTCGCCGCAGTTTATCTTTGTGGAAAGTCGAGCAATGTACGCGAGCACACAAATGCGTCGCTACCCACCGCAGCTGACGATTCGGCCGGCCGATATATCCCCTCTCAGCGCGTCACTTCCATCGCACTGATACGCGGCAATAATCGGTCGAATTCCCGTCTGACGATCGCATAGCATTCGCAAGCCCGCGCCTCGAGTCCGATCCGATCGAGGATCTGCACGCGGCCGCGACTGTGATGGATCAGATCGGCATCGCAGAGCTTGCCAGACGCTTCAGTCACGCCTTCACGTCGCACACCGAGCATATCGGCGATCAGTTGCTGCGTGACCTGCAAATCACTTGTGCCCGAGCGGTCGATATCGACCAGCAGCCACCGGCACAGTTGCTCGTCCAGTCGATGGAGCCTGTTGCAGGCCGCGGTCTGCGCGACCTGGGTAAGCAGCGCCTGCATGTACAACAGCATCAGCGAGCGCAGAGAAGTGCAATTGCGCAACGCGTCGCGCAGGGCCGCTGCGCTGATTCGATACGCGAAACCGCGGCATTGCGCCTGAACGCTGGCTGGCATGGTGTCGCCGCCCGTCAGGATTGGCACACCTGTGGTACCGTCCCTGCCTATCGCGGCGATTTCCACTGAACTGCCATTTTCCATCGTCTGCAGCAAAGATACGATCGCCGTGGCGGGAAAATAGACCGTTCGTATGAGTTCACCGGATTTCGATAGCAATTGCCCCGGACTCAATTCGACAAGTTCGAGATGCGGAAGCAGTACTTCCCATTCATGGGTGGGGAGCGCTTCGAGCAGACGGTTACCACGGCGGTATGACTGAAATGTCGTCATCATTTCCCTCACGTAAGTATTGCAGCCGGCCAGGGTACGGCAGGCCTCCGCGCGATCCTAGGAGACAATGGCGATGCATTGCCCTGACTCACGCGGTGAGCAAACTGAAGCGGTAATGGAGACGATCAAAGCATCGCACTGGTCATCGCGTTGCGTTCGATGTCGCAGTGCAGCATAACCGGCAAAGATAGGCGCGCCAATAAGACTGGCGGAATTGCCCGCACGATCGGCGGAATTAAGAGGACTTATTTGCGATGAACGTTCGCTGGAACGCTGGACGCCCACGTCGCTTTGCTACACATCAAAACACAGTCGATATTAGTTGAAGTTACAACGGACAATAGTATGAAACCGCTATATGTCCAGTTCATTAAGGATGTCTATTTGACTGAATAAATCAGGCGAAACATGTCGGCTCAGCGGATAGGCTCCGGGCGTCAAGGTGGCAGTCAGACGATTTCGCGTCAGTCAGCGACGATGGTCGACTCGACCGAGACGGGGCCGCCCGCCGGCACGTCCTTCGTCATCCGCCGTTCCGATCATTTCAGCTTCCTGCGTCACGGCCCTCTCGGCCAGCGCCTTCAGAACACCCGTCAGAATCCGCTTGCCGATCTCGTGGTGAAAGATCCACACGCCATAGATTCGTCCGGTGAATGCGGCCTCGCTCCCGATCTCCGGGTCAGGTCGAAAGCCGGCACCGAGCCCGAATGTGAAGAGTCCGCTGACGACTTTGCCATTTAAATCGAGTGGACGGCCGAACTTGTCGACCTCGATGCCGCCCTGGCCAGACAGTAGCGGAATCGTCACTCCTCGATGATCCACCAATGCGGACATGTTGGGCCCGTAGCCTGCACTATGGACCACGCCACATGAGTGCATGAGACAGTTGCCGGCGTGAGAGCGTTCGGCTTCGCCGGACGCGGCATCGATCAGGGCAACTCTCGGCATGGTTCCGGCAACTCGTCCGTTTGACATCACCTGACACGCGATTTCGAATGCGCGGTAGCGCAGACCGCTCGAACGATTGACGCGCCGAGTGATTGGGCAAATATCGTTGATTGGATCGACCGTATAGCCCCATGCACGCGCTTCGTCCTCCGACTCGAAAAACAGCCGTATCGGCGAGCGATGAACGATGGCGATTTCATCGAGTCCCGCGCCGCCGAGATCGGTCGCAAGACGTTCTGTCATTGTGAATGCGCTGTGCGAACCGCCGATGATCGTGATCCGGTTCGTACGCCGTGCGGCCGCCGGGGCAAACATGGGCGCGAAGGTGTCGACGAGTTGCGTGCTCGTGAGGCGCAGCAACTCGTCCGACGTGCAGGCGATGACGCCACTGCCCGGCAAGGGAATGTCCAGCGTGCGACACAGATCGTCGACCTCTTCAACGCGCTGCGTCCCACCCAGATTCATCACGACCGTGTCGCTGATCACCTTGCGGCGCGCCGCCGGTCCGCGCGTGTCGTGATAAGCGATTTCGAAACGGCCGTCTTGCCCGCGACGAATCGCATCGATTTCGTGCCCACGCAGGACATCGACATCGAAATGTTCGACGACGTGAGCGATGAGCCGCTCGGCAGCCAACGTGAGCAGCTCGCCAACCTCCGAAAGTAGTGGCGCGCCGTCCGGATCCGCAGCCAATTTCCGGTGCAACTCGTTATATTCCCGGATGTCGCCGAACACTTCATCGAAGCGTTCGTGCTCGAGGCACGCAAGAAATGTTTTGGCAACCGAATTGCCCGTGACGTTCACATAGTCGCCGAGTTTGCCTGCACCGAGGCTCACGCGTTTGTCGATGATCAGCAAGCCGTTACTCGCCACTTCGGCCAGCTTGCCGCTCTTGAACGCATAGAACAAGAAGCCCATTCCTGCTGGGCCGGCGCCGCATAACACACACGAGTAATCGCTTGGCACGCTCCCGGAGCTATCCGGAGCTTCGGCTGAAAACCTCTGCATGACTTTGGGGTCCGATAGTTGTCCGCTGTGACTTGATCCGCACCATGCGCGGTGCCGGCGCCAACGCGTTTCTCGTGCGTCGGATTCAACACACAATATCCCTTAATGGGAACAATGGCTCTGTGCGCTCGCGCACGGACAATATTTCGCATCCTTACCGCAGGCCGCTGTTTTCCAAATATTTGGCTCTACGGAAAGATTTGCCGAACTCAATCCACATCGGGAGAAAGTTCCGCAAATCAACAGCCGACATACTATGAGGAAACACGAAACAGGAACGAGATCAGCTTATTTTACAAAAAATAACAATTAGGATGGCTGAATTAAATTTCCATCTCGCTTTTTATCCAGACCGGCGCTCTCGGGCAATACGAGCGCGGCCCCTTCTTCATCAAGCCATCTGAAATACCGCCACTGCGTCGCGCAATATCGTCGCCTGCTCCTCCAGCGATTTCGCCGCAGCAGCAGCTTCTTCGACAAGTGCCGCATTGTGCTGCGTGACTTCATCGATCTGCGAGACCGCTTTATTGACCTGCTCGATACCATCACTCTGTTCGAGCGCGGACGCCTCGATCTCGTTCATCACGCCGGTCACGCGTTCGACGGCGCTCATGGCTTCGTGAATCGTCTTTTGCGCGTCCGACACAAGCGAAGCGCCCTCCTGAACCTTGGCGGCCGATTCCCCGATCAATTCCTTGATTTCCTTCGCTGCCGCTCCCGAGCGCTGTGCAAGGCTGCGCACCTCCGAGGCCACCACGGCGAATCCGCGCCCCTGTTCGCCGGCCCGCGCCGCTTCGACCGCCGCGTTCAACGCCAGAATGTTGGTCTGAAACGCAATGCCTTCGATCATGCCGATGATTTCCGTCACCTTGCGCGACGACTCGCTGATTCCATCCATCGTTTCGGTGACTCGTGACACCACGTTACCCCCGCGTGTCACGGTGTCGAGCGCGCCATGCGCCAACCGGTTGGCCTGCTTTGCATTGTCGGCGTTCTGTTTCACCGTGGCCGATAACTGCTCCATACTCGCAGCGGTCTGCTGAAGGGCCGCCGCCTGCTGCTCCGTGCGCGAGGACAGATCGGCGTTCCCCGATGCAATCTCGTTCGCCCCCTGCGTGATCGCCGTCGTGCTGCCACGCACTTTCGACACTGTCTCGACGAGGCCGTCGCGCATCTTCGTCAGCGCTGACAGCAATTGACCCATCTCGTTGCGCGATTTGACCTTGATGGCAACCGTCAGATCGCCGGCCGCGATACGTTCGAAGTGCTTGACAGTCGCGTTGACCGGCTTGATCAGCGCCGCTGACAAACCGATGCGCGCCGCCACGCCGATCACGATCGCGATTGCGCCGATCGCGGCGAACAGCAGCGTCGCGATCTGGAACCGCTGCGCCGCCGTTTCAGCTTGCTGATGCTCGCTGTCTACCTGGGAACGCTCGAGCGCGTCGATCGCTTTCGAATAGGTGGCGTAAAAGCCGTTCGCCGTCTCGCCCTGAATGTTGCGGAAGGTATTGAAGTCGAAGTCGGCCAGCGCCTTGAACTCGGGCTCGATCGCCTTATCGACCAGCGCGCTGCGCGCCTGCTCCACGCTCTGCGCGAGCTTCCGTTCGTTGTCGTTGGCAAACGGACTGGACATGTAGGTGCGGAAGTCCTTGTTCGATTCGACCAGCACCTTGTGCGCGGCCGGCAACAGTTCATCAGTCTGCTTGCCGACGCTAAAGAGCGTCTGATAAGAACCCAGCGCAAGCTGGACTCGCAGCAGCTTTTCGGAACTGGCTTTCAGATGAGACAGCGCGGCCGCGCTGCGCTGCGTGTCGTCGAGGCTGCTGTTGGCGAGTTTGAGCGCGCCGTAGCCGACACCGATCACTGTCAGCAGGAAAGCGACAAATACGCTGATCACCAGCGTCAGGCCGCCACGAATTGTGATGTTATTAAGCATTGGGTCTCCGGAACGTCTTGCGATCGGCGGCGAAAAACAGGTTGGCAGGTGCATGCGCTGTTTTTTTACGCGTGAATGACACTTCGCCGCATCCAGGTTAACGACCTCCTGCAGCCCCCGCTAGATAGGTGAAATCCATGACTGGCGGGCGTTTGCGGGCAGTTTGCGCCTCACTATCTGGGATCGTCGCGCAATCGTGCCGAGCCGCCGCTTTTCAAGGCAGCGGGCGTTTCGTTTGTATAATTCGGCGTCTTCGCTCAGGCCCACTTTCATGCTTAGTTTTGCGCTCGGCTTTCTCGTTTCACTGCTGATCACGCTGTTGATCGTGCGCTATGCGCATCTGCATGAAAAATTCTCCACCGATACCGATCTGGCCGGCGTGCAGAAATTCCATGCGCGCCCGGTGCCGCGCATCGGCGGGACCGGGATTCTGCTCGGGCTGATCGTCTCCGCCGTGCAGTTGCATCACGCCTACCCGGCCGTGTCAGGTGGCATTCTCGGGTTGATTGCGTGCGGCATGCCGGCCTTCGGCTCCGGGCTGGTCGAAGATCTGACCAAGCGCGTGTCGCCGCTCGCGAGGCTCGTCTGCACGATGGCGGCCGCCGCGCTCGCCTATTTCCTCCTGAATATCGCCGTGACGCGCATCAGCGTGCCGCCGCTCGACTTCCTGCTCTCGTATGCGGTGATCTCCTGCGCGGTGACGGTGCTGGCGGTTGCCGCCCTCGCCAATGCGATCAATATCATCGACGGCTTCAATGGCCTCGCCTCGATGGTCGCGTTCATGATGTTCGCCTCGCTCGCCTACGTGGCGTTCCAGGTGTCCGATCCGATCGTGCTGTCCGCGTCGTTCATGATGATGGGTGCGGTGCTCGGCTTCTTCATCTGGAATTTCCCGGCGGGGCTGATCTTTCTCGGCGACGGCGGCGCTTATTTCATCGGCTTCATGCTGGCCGAACTGTCGATCATGCTGGTGATGCGCAATCGCGACGTGTCGGCCTGGTACCCCGTGCTGTTGTTCATGTATCCGATCTTCGAGACCTGTTTCTCGATCTACCGCAAGAAGTTTATTCGCGGCATGTCGCCCGGCATCCCCGACGGCGTGCATCTGCACATGCTGGTGTATAAGCGGCTGATGCGCTGGGCAGTGGGCGCGAGGACCGCGCGCGAGTTGACGCGGCGTAACTCGCTGACGTCGCCGTACCTATGGCTGCTGTGTCTGATCGCAGTCGTACCGGCCACGCTGTTCTGGCGGCATACGCTGCATCTGTTCTGCTTCGTGGTGGTGTTTGCGTTGACGTACGTGTGGCTGTACATGAGTATCGTGCGCTTCAAGTCCCCGAGGTGGATGGTTGTGAGGAAGCGAGGTCGTGACCGCAGGTAGCATGCCCGCTAGAAATCGCCCCGGCATGCTTACCTGCAGTTAGTGTCTTCCGAAGGCTCACCTTCGCCGTGATCAGGGGCGCGACTTCAGCGTCGCCATCCTTACTAGCCGGCAGCAAAAGGCACTTTGTAGCGGCCCCGAACTCAGATCGGCCGACAATTCGGATCACCCTTGACCGCGTGCGCGACCTTCCCGAATGCGTTGCCGGTGTTCTGCGAGGGCTTGTGGTCGCATGTCTGCATGCTGCCGAACCTTGTCGGCGACCGTGCGCACAGGCAACCGCCCCGTTCCAGTATGTGCAAATCGTTTCTGGCATATCCTCAGATGCCTGTAAAGTTCGCCACGCTCAAGCAATGCGGCGGGAAGCGCCGGATTCACCGTTCCTGCTTCGTGCGAAAACACGCCGAGACCTTCGACGTTCCACAACCGCGGCGGGAGCAACCCCCTGAGAAATCGCACCTTTGCCGCATTCTGCTTCATCGGCGATGTGCGGGCGAGTCGCTGTCCGTCAATCGCCGCGAGCATCAGCTTATCGTCGGTTTCACGCTGCATCTGTTCTATTTCGTGGTGGTTTTCGTTTCGGGCCATATGTCTGGCTCAACATGACTAACGTAAACTTCGAGTCACGGCCGTGGACGATTATTTGGACGGTCAAACGGCATCGAGTAAGCACTTGAAGGCGTGCTTTTCCTTTCACGCTGCAACGGGATAGCCCAATTTCCGTATGCGCTACCCTTGAGCCATTCGCCAATGCGCCGCACTTGGGCAACCGGTTATGCTGTCGGCGAAGATTAGTTCGCTGCACTTTCGACCGTTAGACTAGGACACTATTGCCAATGCAGGACTTCCATCAAGGCACAGTCGCCATCGTAATTCCCTGCTTCAACGAGCCGGCGACGATTGCCACCGTGATCCGCGATTTTCGATGCGTGCTTCCTGAGGCATCCATCATCGCGTTCGACAACAATTCGACGGACGACACGGCACGAGTGGCGCGAGAAGCGGGCACAGAAGGCATCGATGTGACATTGCAAGGCAAGGGCAACGTCGTGCGCCGCATGTTCGCGGACGTGGAGGCCGATGTCTACGTGATGGTCGACGGAGATGCAACGTACGACGCGTCCGTCGCCCCCGCCTTGATCGGCAAGCTGGTTGAGGAGCGACTGGACATGGTTGTCGGCTCGCGCGTCGCCGACGAACAGAGCGCTTATCGTCTTGGCCACCGCTTAGGAAACCTGATGCTGATGCAATACGTGGCTACGAGTTTCGGCCGCACATTCAAGGACATGCTGTCGGGCGATCGAATCTTTTCTCGCCGGTACGCGAAGTCGTTCCCGGACCATGCATCAGGCTTTGAGACCGAAACGAAATCGACAGTGCACGCGCTCTGCATACGGATGCCCGTCGCCGAACTGCCCACCCGCTACATCTCGCGCCCGGAGGGTTCCGAGAGCAAGCTCAACACCTATCGGGACGGCTTCCGCATCCTGATGACCATTCTCAAGCTGGTGAAAAACGAGAAGCCGTTTGCGTTCTTCACGGTCGGCTTCACGATCTGTGCACTGCTGTCCATTCCGGTGTTCAGAACCTACATGGAAACCGGGCTCGTACCGCGCGTGCCCACCGCGCTCCTCAGCACTGCATTGATGTTACTCGGCCCCATCCTAATGTTCCGCGGCCTTGTTCTTGACACCTTGACGCGTGGCCAAATTGAGGTCAAGCGACTGGTGTACCTCGTTATCCCCGCGCCACAAAAGCGGGAGCGAGCTTAGTCCATGCGCGCCCAATTTTTCAGGTTCGCCATCGCCGGCTCTATCGGTTTTCTAGTGGACGCCGGCGTGCTGTACGCGGCGTTAGCGATCGGACTTGGGGCTTACGCCGGTCGCGTCGTCTCGTTTCTTTGCGCGGCCTTCACCACCTGGCAGATCAATCGTCGGCTGACTTTCGAGGTCAATCGGACCGGCTCGCTCTGGCGTGAGTGGTTACGCTATCTCGCCGCCATGTCCGTAGGCGGCGTATGCAACTACGGGAGCTACGCGGTCGCTCTGCTGTTCCTGCCGAAGGTGACGATCGCCCCACTCATCGCCGTAGGCGCAGGGGCAATCGCCGGGATGTTCGTCAACTTTGCCTTCGCGAAGCTGTGGGTATTTCGTGCACAGCATTGACGCCAAGGCGCGGGCCGCCATACGACTTGCGCGTAGCCTATCGCCTATACTGCGTCTTGCTGCGCCGAGCCGCCGTCCAAACATGGCGGCGAGCCCCGTCGAGACGGGCACAACCTAGTCCAACACGGATATGGACTTCAAAATGGAGACTATCTGCTCGGCCGCAGTGCCGTCGCCGAACGGATTTTTTCGCACGGACAGGGCGTGATAGGCCACTGGGTAGCAGAGCAACCGCGCTGTATCGCCGAAAATCGTGCCGACATCAGTCCCGGCAACTTCGTTGACGCCGGACGCGACGCCGCCCCCCGTTCGGTCACGTCGCACATGGACAGAGCCGGCTTGTGCAAAGCCGGTCCCTCTACATTATTGCCGAGTGGATCCGGCAGGATGATATGGCTCGCGTTCGTGAGCGGCAGGAATGGCTTTAAGGTCAGCGGCTTTTCCGGATAAATCCTCGAGTGATGCCCGACACCCAATTGACCACTTCCCGGCCCCGCGGATTCACGTGCACCGGATGGACGATGCGCACGTCCGGGCGTCCGGGCGCGCCTCGGCGATCTTCGGCAGCGCGGATCAGTTGTTCTCCGATCCGGGCGCTAAACTCTCGCGACGATGCCAAGTCACCAAAGCGATCCGCTGGCCTCCGGCAAGCGCAGCCTCACCCCGCTACGGCAATGCGACAGGTTCGCTCTTCAGGCGCTCGAGCATCAGACACAGCACGGCAACCACAGTATTGCCCGTGACGAAAATACGCTGCGCAGGCACCTACTCGTTCAGCATGTTTTTCTGCGAAAGTTCCATGGATGCGAAATCGAGGTGAGCGACGAGACGCCACAAGTAAGTTCAGTTCTTCGGAAAACGCGGCGGCCACGCCATGACTGCGGAGCCCCGGCTTCGATATGCCCGCCCCGAACGCATTGGTAGAAGCCCGTCAATGCGCCCACCTGAACCGTAATCATTTCGCCCGAACGGGGACGATGTCGGGTGACCGCATGGCAAGACAGTCGTCGATCACGGCGAACAGATGGACACTCAGTTCCTGCAGCGTCGGATCCCGCGACATTACGTCGACAATCGCACCCGGCATCCTGCCGAAGTCGGCGAATCCCACATCAGCATCTCACGGAGTTGCCCGACTAAGCAAAGGCTGATGCCGAAATGGTCGTGCGCCGCGCGCAGCGTCTGCATCACCGAAATGACCTTGATTGCTTCCGGCCTCGTGTCGGCAAACATCACGACTTATTTGCTTTGCCATTCAGGAAGCCCGCGTTGCCGGTGCCACGCTAACCAACGCCGGCGCCGCCGCCGGCTGATACTCCGGCACCCAGCGCCGCAGATCGCGCCGGACCTCCTGGTCACTCGGCACGCGATGCTGCATCAGCCACGGAAGCAGTTCGTCGAGCAGGTTATCGGGCGCTTCACGCGCCTGCGCGATGCGCAACTTCGGATGCGGTGTACGCGTGGTTGCCTCATCGTCGGCGAGCAGTTCCTCGTAGAGCTTCTCGCCAGGGCGCAGCCCCGTAAAGACGATGCGGATATGTTCCTCGCTGAAGCCATACAGCCGGATCAGATCGCGTGCCAGATCGACGATCTTGACCGGCTCGCCCATATCCAGAATAAAGATCTCGCCGCCGTGACCCATGCTCGACGCCTGCAGCACGAGTTGCGACGCTTCTGGGATCGTCATGAAAAAGCGCGTGATCTCCGGATGCGTGACCGTCACCGGGCCACCCTTCGCGATCTGCTGTTGAAACTTCGGAATGACGCTGCCCGCACTACCAAGCACATTGCCGAAGCGCACGGTCTCGAACTGCGTGCGCGTACTGGTCTGCTGCAACGCCTGACAAGCCATTTCCGCGAGACGCTTGCTCGCGCCCATCACGTTGGTCGGATTGACGGCCTTGTCGGTGGAGATCAGCACGAAGTGCTTCACGTCATGACGAATTGCGGCGCGCGCGACACGGTACGTGCCCAGTACGTTGTTGCGCACCGCCTGCCAGGCGTTCAATTCCTCCATCAACGGCACGTGCTTATAAGCGGCCGCATGAAAGAGAATGTGCGGCGTGTAACGCGACAGCACCTGGTCGAGCAGCAAGGAGTCTTTTGCGTCGCCGATCACGGGCACGACGGAGAGCTTGGGAAAGCGCTCATGCAGTTCTTCGGTGAGCCGGTACATCGCGTATTCGGACAGATCGAAAGCAATCAGCTGGGCCGGTTCGAAGCGCAGAATCTGGCGGCACAGCTCGGAGCCGATCGAGCCGCCCGCGCCGGTCACCATCACCACGCGGCCGCTCAACAGCGCTTCCACGTGCGGCATGTCGATGCGCACCGGTTCGCGCCCCAGCAGGTCTTCCAGATCGATCTGACGAACACGCGAAAGAAACGCTTCGCCTTGTGACAGCGTGGTCAACGCGGGCAGCACCATGGCGCGCACGCCAGCGCGCACGCACAGCGTGGCTACACGGCGCTGCGCGTCGACCGACGCCGAAGGGATCGCGATGATCGCGTGCTCGACCTTCATATCCGTGGCCCAGTGCTGCAGGTCGCTAATCGGTCCCCAAACCTTGTAGCCGTAGATTTCGCGGCCCTGCTTGGCCGGATCGTCATCGAGCAGGCCCACCAGCCGCCATTCGCTCGAGCGAGACAGCTCGCGAGCCAGGTTCGCGCCCGCGTTGCCGGCGCCGAGCACCACCACGGGCTTGCCCTGCCCCACGAGGCCGCCGTAGAGATAGAACTCCTTGGATGCGCGATAAAGCGCGCGCGAACCGCCCATGGCAAGGAACAGCAGGAGCGGAGAAACAGCGAGTACCGAGCGCGGAATGATGGGATGCGGCTGGGCCATCACGGCCACCATCATCATGACGAAAGCGCCGGTGAGCACGGCTTTGGCGATGCGCATGAGGTCCGGCAGGCTCGCGAACACCCACATGCCCCGGTACAGACCGAAAATGCGGAACATCACCCCGTAGACGGGAAGGACCCAGATGAGTGTTCGAACGGCACCGGACCAGAACTCGACCGGTACGTAGCCATTGAAGCGAATCAGGTACGCCGCGAGCCAGGTGCCCGCGACCGCGCACAGGTCGAAGGCGAAGGCGCTAAATGATAGCCATGAGGCTTTGTGTCGAAACATCGGCGTCACACCTCAGGTTGTTCGGAATCTGCTATCCGGAATCGACGCCAGCGTGAATCGACTCCGATACCAATCAATACCAGCACGATCACCCAAGCGGCAACGCTACACCATTGAACGGCTAAAGGCCAGCCAAGCAGACTTACAGCAAGTACTATACCAGCCGCCATTACCGCGTACCACAGCAGGGCGGTCTTCGAATGCCCGAGCCCGTACTGGACCATGCGCTGGTAGTAGTGTTCGCGGTGTGCCTGCCAGATTTTCTCGCCGCGCAAAAGCCGTCGCAGGAGCGTGACCGACGCGTCGCCGATAAACGGCGCAAACACTAGCGCCGGAAACCAGATCGGCCAGACGCCCTCGCTCCATCCCCAATAGCCGAAAGCGCCAGCCAGAAAGCCGAGCGGAATCGATCCGGCGTCGCCGAGGAATATTTTTGCGGGGTGAAAGTTGAAGATCAGAAACCCCGCGGCGGCACCCGCCGCGGCGGCGGAAGCCAGGCTGAGCTCCGGCGAGGGATGGACGGCGATCGCGGCGCCGACCGCGTAGCCCGCGAAGCCGAACAGCGTCATGCCGCCCGCCAGGCCGTCCGCGCCGTCCATGAAATTGTAAAGATTGACGAGCCACAGCAGTAAAAATGACAGGCCTGCCAGCAGCCAGAGCGGCGCGGCCGCCGGGTGCGCCCAGACGAAGATCGCCACGGCGGCGAGGTGTGCCGCGAACCTGACCCGGGCGGGCAGTCCGCGCCGGTCGTCGACCTGGGAGACGGCGGCCAGCAAAGCGGCGCACAGCGCGGCAAGCCAGAGGTGCGGCGCGACCATCAGCGTCGCCACGACCACTACCGGGACGATGCCCCAGCCCCCGACGCGCGGCGTAGGCCGGGTGTGCAGCGAGCGGTCGTTGGGAATGTCGGTGGCAAGACGCCAGGCGAGGCCGGTTCTGAGCAGCGTCCACAGGATCGCCGCGCAGACGCAGGCGCAGCCGAACGCAATCAGGATCACGGTCGTCCAGTTCGGCAACGTGGAAAGGGACATCAGCATGCGCGCCTCAATGCGTGGATCGGTACCAGCGGGCTGTCGCGGCCAGCCCTTCATCGGTGGAATGGGGAGCCTGCCAGTCCAATACCGCGTGAATGCGCGCCGTATCCAGCCGCAAGGAACCCACCAGACGGTCCACCTGCGCCGTGCGGCCGCTCACGCGGCCGGCGAAGTGCAACCAGCTCGCGGGCACCGGCAACAAGCGGGCAGGTTTCTGCAGATGCCGCCCGAGGGAACGCGCGAGTTCCGTCACGGTGAGGGTGTCGCGATCGGCCACGTGGAACACCTGACCCGCGGCGCGGGGGTCGGTCGCGCAATGCATCAGCGCGTTCGCGAGGTTCTCGACATACACGAGGCTGCGGCGCGCGTCGATCGCGCCGAGCGGCAGCGGCACGCCCTTCCAGATCGCGTCCATCAGGCTCAGGAAGTTGGCGCGCACATCCGGGCCATAGACCAGCGGCGGGCGCACGATCACGATCTCGAGGCCGGTCTCCAGACCCAGGCGGATCAGCGCTTCTTCGGCAGCGCGTTTCGAGCGGCCGTAGGGGTCTTGCGGCGCTGGCAGATCGTCTTCACGCATCGGGCGACCCGGATCCGCTTCGGTCATCGCCTTGATGCTGCTGACAAAGACAAAGCGCCGCACTCCGTGCCGCCACGCGGCTCGCGCGACACGCAGCGTGCCATCGACATTGGTCGCACGGAAAGCCGTCTCCGGATCGGCGGCGTCCTCGAGTACGACATGCACACGCGCCGCCAGATGCACGACGCAGTCCACTCGCAGTGCGGCGGGCCAACCCACGTCAAGGCCGGTGAAATCCACGCTGGCATCGACCCATTGGTCAACATCGCGTTCTCGCTGCCACTCCCGCCGCACAAGGCCGGTGACCGTGTTTCCGGCGTCACGCAACGCACGGCACAGCGCGCGGCCGACAAAGCCGTTGGCGCCGGTAACGAGTACCCGGCTCATAGCCACTTCCAGCCGAAACGGTTAAAGAACTTGTACGCCGAAGACATGAACATACGGATATGCGCAGAGCCCTTGCGCGCGGCGCCGCCGCCGTGATGCAAAACGCGCACAGCGGGCGTGTAGACGACGCGGGTAACCTCATGCGCGCGAAGACTCAAATCATAGTCCTCGAAGTAGAGGAAATAGCGGGGGTCGAAGCCTGCGAGCTGTTTCAGCGCCGTCATGCGAAACAACATGAAACAGCCGCTGACGATCGGCGGATCCCACACGGTGTCACGCGCATTGATGCGGTCTCGCATCTCATAGCGCGCGAGTCGATGAACAAACAGCCGACGCAGGCCGGAAGGCAAAAAGCCGCGCACGAACAGATCGAGCAACGTGGGGTATCGTCGGCACAAAAACTGTTGCTCGCCGTGCTCGTCACCGATCCATGGGGTGATGAGACCCGCTTCAGGGTGCGCTTCGAAGAAGTCGAGCGCTTCGCGAAGCGCGTCGCTTGCCAGATCGATGTCGGGATTCAACACCAGGTGATAGCGGCTGGCACTGCTTTCGATTGCCAGATTGTGGCCCCTACCGTAGCCTACATTGCCCTGCCCCGCGATGATCGTACAAACGACGTTGCCGGCTCGGAGTGCGTCCAGCGAGGCCGAGATGTCGGGCAGGCCGCCGTTGTCCACCAGATATAGCGTCACCGGCAATTGGGGGCGGCCGATATGCAACGCATCGCACGCGGCCGTGAGCCCCGTGAGCGTAGACAACAACTGTTCTGTATCCGGGTGGTAGACCACCACCGACACGGACAACCCGTCGGACTCGGGATGCAGAGTGCGCGTTTCTTTCATGTGTGGAACTGCGTGCCTTATGGCGGGCACTTCGGGTGAGCACTTCAAAAAGCATTACGTTGCGTGCGCGCAACAAGCACGCAGTTTGCTCAAATTTTTGTTGTTCGGCAACCCGTCTTTCCCTTTGTTACGCTGGACGCGATTGAAGCAAGCCCTATTTATTTTGCTTTGCTTCCAATTATGTGCCCAACAAGGCGGACACTTCGTCTGTAAGGTTGTGCGCATTATCGCGGAATAGTAAAGTAACGCCGCCAAACTCCGACCGTTCGGTAATCGGGCGAAATCTCGCGCTTCAGTGCAGCGCCGCAAACGGCAGCCGTCCGCTCTCCACTTTGACAACAGCCCTCAGGGCAAAATGAATGCGCAGCAGACCACTCGTCGTCGACCTAGATGGCACATTGATTCGCTCAGACATCCTGATCGAGTCTGGATTTGCCTATCTGAAGGCAGCCCCGCAACGCTTTTACGAGCCGCTGCTCTGGCTCGCGCGTGGCGGCAAGCCAGGTTTGAAAGCGGGCCTCGCCGACGCGACGAACGTGGACGTCGCCGTGCTGCCCTACGACGCCACCGTCCTGCAATGGCTGAAGGGTGAACGCGACGCCGGTCGCTCGCTGGTGCTGGCCACGGCAAGCCACGAACGTTACGCGAAGGCCATCTCCGCCCATTTAGGCCTGTTCGACAAGACGTTTGCGACGAACGGCAGCGTGAATCTGTCCGCTCACAACAAGCGCGACATGCTAGTCGCTGAGTACGGCGAAAAAGGCTTTGACTATGCCGGCAATTCGCATGACGACATAGCGGTCTGGCAATCCGCCGACCGCGCGTACGTTGTGAATCCGTCCAACGGAGTGGAGCGCGCTGCACGTAAGATCGGCAATGTGGAGCGGGTGATTGAGTCGCGCCCTCCCGCAGCTAAAACGTGGGCCAAATCGTTGCGCCTGCATCAGTGGCTGAAGAATCTCTTGATCTTTTTACCGCTCCTGGCCGCACATAAGCTGTCTTCCCCTGAACTGACCATCGCTGCCCTGCTGGCGTTTCTTACGTTCGGCCTGTGCGCCTCAAGTGTCTATCTGCTCAACGACCTGCTCGATCTCGAGGACGACCGTCATCACCCCGTCAAACGCAAACGGCCGCTTGCGTCCGGTGCGCTGCCGCTCACATGGGGACTTGCACTCTTTCCCGTCTTGCTGGTGGGCGCGTTCGCCACGGCGTGGATTTTCCTGCCTTGGCAATTCTCCGCGGCACTACTCGGCTATTACGCATTGACGCTGGCGTATTCGATGTTCCTGAAACGCCAGGTCATGGTCGACGTGGTGGTGCTGGCTATGCTGTACACGATGCGCATCATCGCCGGCACGGCGGCGGTCGACGCACAGTTGACCTTCTGGCTGCTCGCTTTCTCGATGTTCATCTTCCTGAGCCTCGCGCTCGTCAAGCGATACGCCGAACTGCACTCGATGAAAGCGCGCGGCCTCGTCAAGACGCGCGGGCGTGGCTATGTCGCAAGCGACCTGTCGCTCATCTCATCACTCGGGACCTCTTCCGGATACCTGGCCGTGCTCGTGCTTGCGCTCTATATTCAGGACGCGAAGACCACCGGCATGTACCGCCATCCGCAGGTCATCTGGCTCGCCTGTCCGTTGCTGCTCTACTGGGTAAGCCGCACCTGGATCATTGCGCATCGCGGACTGATGCACGACGATCCGATCGTTTTCGCGGCACGCGACCGGGTCAGCCTCGCCGTCGTCGTGCTTTGCGGCCTGATCTTCTGGGCCGCGATCTAGGCGATGAGCAGAGTTCTGTCATGGGGACGTTACCCGCCTATACCGCAGGAAGCGCATGCAATTGCTTGGCGTGACGCCGCGCACGCCACGTGGTCGGACGCGGCCCGGGCACACGGCACCACGCTTGCCTTTGGTAATGGCCGCAGCTACGGCGACAGTTGCCTCGCCGCTTCGGGTCACGTCGTGCAAACGCTGCCGCTCGACAGGCTCATTGCTGCTGACTGGCAAACCGGTGTCTTGCGCGCGGAACCCGGCGTCACCCTGGAGCAGATTCTCGACGTCGCCATTCCAAGGGGCTGGATGCTGCCAGTCACACCGGGTACGAAATACGCGACTTTGGGCGGAGCAATTGCTAACGACGTCCATGGGAAGAATCACCATTTGCGAGGCACCTTCGGCCGGCATGTGCGCCGCTTCGCTCTTGCGCGCAGCGACGGCTCGCAGTTCGAATGCTCGCCGGACGAGCAGTCCGGGTTCTTTGCCGCCACGATCGGTGGGCTCGGGCTCACTGGGCTGATCCTGTGGGCGGAGATCCAGTTGATGCCGATCCGGTCGAGCCTGATCGACATGACGAGCATCCGATTCGCCAATCTGGATGAGTTCTTCGCATTGTCGGAGCGGCTCGACCCGTTGCATGAATACAGCGTGGCCTGGGTGGATTGCCAAAGCCGCGGCTCGGCGCTCGGGCGCGGCATCTTCATGGTCGGCGACCATGCGACAGACGGCCCGCTTGAAGTCACACGGCGAAAGAAACGCACCGTCCCATTCACGCTGCCGATTCCCGTGTTTAACCGCTTCACCTTGCGCGCGTTCAACGAGCTCTACTATCAGAAGCAGCAGCGCGGCGAAGTATTTGTGCAGGTCAATTACGACGACTATTTCTACCCGCTCGACAGCTTGTTGGAATGGAATCGAATCTACGGGCGAGCGGGCTTTCAGCAATACCAATGCGTGGTGCCGTCGGCCACTGCGCGTGACGCGACGCGCGCGATTCTCGACGCGATTGCCGAGAGCGGTACTGGCTCGTTTCTCGCAGTACTGAAACGCTGCGGTGATTTGCGCTCGCCGGGCCTTTTGTCGTTTCCGCTGGAGGGCACTTCCCTGGCTCTCGACTTCCCACAGCGTCACGCATTGAATACCCAGCTCTTTGCGAGACTTGATGCGATCGTGCGCGAAGCCGGCGGCCGGATCTACCCGGCCAAAGACGCGCACATGCCTGGCGCCGATTTTCGCGCCGCCTACCCTCAATGGCAGCAACTCGAAGCGCTGCGCGACCCCGCGCTACTTTCGCGTTTCTGGGAACGGACCACTCGAACATGAAAAACATTCTCATCGTCGGCGCTACGTCGGCAATTGCCACGGCTTGTGCACGCCAGTGGGCCACACAAGGCGCTCGCTTTTTCCTGGTTGCCCGCAACGGCGAACGCCTTCAGCAGGTGGCTGCGGATCTAACGGCGCGCGGAGCGCAACTGGCCGCCTGCCATGAACTCGATATCGATCGGCTGGATCTCCATGCCGGCATGCTCGAAAAGTGCGAGAAAGAACTCGGCGCGTTCGATATCGTGCTGGTCGCACCCGGCACGTTGCCGGACCAAGCCGCGTGCCAGGCGGATCCCGCGGTAGCCGTACGCGAATTCAACACGAACGCTGTTTCGGTGATCGCGCTACTGACGCCGATCGCCAATATCCTCGAAGCGCAGAAGCGCGGCGCGCTAGCGGTCATCTCGTCGGTGGCGGGCGATCGCGGCCGGCCCTCGAACTATCTGTACGGCAGCGCGAAAGCCGCGCTTTCGGCGTTCTGCGAGGGACTGAATGCGCGGCTGTTCAAAGCCGGCGTACACGTTCTGACCGTCAAACCGGGCTTCGTGGCGACGCCGATGACAGCCGGCCTGCCGTTGCCCGCACCGCTCGTCGCGACGCCCGATCAGGTGGCAAGCGATATCGTGCGCGCCGTCGAAAAGCGCAAGGACGTGCTGTATACGCGCTGGTTCTGGGCGATCATCATGCTGATCATCCGCTCGGTTCCGCGCTTCATGTTCAAGCGCGCGTCTCTGTAAAGGGAAGCCGGGACCATGAGTCGGCGAGAAACTTTCGGCAACTATGCGGTGTTCGCGCTGGGCGTCATGACGTTCGCAACGACGGTGTTTGCCGTTTGGCAGCACTTTTCGCCGCTACCGTACGGCGACTCATGGGACGGCGCGATTGGCTTCTATATGCGCGCCAAGGAGCATCCCTGGCAAGCGTTCTTCGAACAGCATAACGAACATCGCCTGACTTTCTCGCGACTGATCTTTTTCGTCGACATCCGTTATTTCGGCGGTCGAAACGTCTTCTCCCTCATTTCCAATCTCGTGCTCGCGGGTGTGCTTGCGGCCGCATTTTTTCGCATCACGATCCACTACCGTCCCACCCTCCCGCGGCAGATGCGCTTCGGACTGGCCGGCGCGATCCTTGTATTCGCCTTCTCGTGGCTGCAGAGGGAAAACTTCACGTGGGGATTTCAGAGCCAGTGGTTCGCCGTTTATTTCTTTGCGCTGCTCGCGTTCCACTCAATCGATCGTGCCGGCGAGGCCAATGCCGGCAACGAACCCGCAAGACGGTCCGGGTGGCTGACGGCAGCACTGGTCAGCGCGTGGTTCGCGGCATACTCGATGTCGAGCGGTGTACTGGTCCTTCCCGCACTCATCGTCCAGGCACTCTACGTGCGGCTGAAACCGCGCGAACTGCTGGCAATCGTCGCCGTGACCGTTGCCGTATGGCTTGCCTATTTCATCGACTGGCATAAGCCGGGGAGTAGCGGCACGCTGATAGCCGGCGTGCGCGAGCATCCCATTGCCGCGCTTCGCTATGTGCTGCTCTATCTGGGTTCGCCGGCTTTTCAGATTCGGACTGGCCTGGTGGGAGCCTATGTCGCGGGCGTTCTGGTGGTAGCGGCGCTCGCAGCAAACTGCTTAAGAGTCTTGCGGCCCGGTACCGATCGCCCGCAGGGTGTGGCCTTGCTTGTATTTGCACTATTCATCGCGGGCAATGCGATGCTGACGGCAAGCGGGCGGCTTTGGTTCGGGCTGGAAACAGCGCTGGCGTCCCGCTATACAACTGCCTCCCTGATGGGCTGGCTCGCACTGATCATCTTTACTGCGCTAAACAGCCGGACACCGGAACAACAGCGGCGCGTCGTCTTCGTTGCGGTGCTCTCAACCTTGGCCGTCGCTTCAGGTCAACGCTTCTTCGTTCGGGCCGATCGTGATGAGACTTACGCGCGCTTAGTCGCGGGCCTTGCGCTGCGGGCTCATGTCTATGACCCGGCGATCATCCGGCCGGTCTATCCGTTTCCGGACGTCCTGCCGACCACCGCACGGGCAGCCGAGGCGGCACAACTGACCATTTTCGCGCCGGATCAACCCGACTATCTGGTACCGCCGAATCAGGTCGACGCGCCTTTGCTTTGCGATGGCAGCATCGACGACATCTCAGCCACCACGCCCCCCGGCATGTTCCGGGCGACGGGCTGGATTTACGACCAGGCAGACAAGCGCACGCCGAGAGCGGTCATCGTTACCGACGCCGCCGGTGCGACGCTCGGAACGGGTGTCATCGGCGCTGAGCGAGGCGACGTCCGCAAGATATACGGACGAAACGCCACGTATAGCGGTTGGACAGCTTTCTTCAAGGCGCCGGCAAGCGGCGACATACGGGTCGATGGACAAACGGCTACGGGTGCGTATTGCACACTGAATACCGAAAAACCGATGCCCGCGGCCGCGACGGTCCACTAGGCGCGGCCAATAACGGCCGTCGATGGTTTCCGCCGTTTCTGGAGACGCTTCGGCTTGCTAGTATCATCTAGCCCTTACAAAGTTGCTGAACGCCCCATTCAAAGAGTTAACGCATGAATCAAACCCGCATCCTTCTTCCAGGCGGTGCCGGCCTCGTCGGCCAGAACCTCGTCGCGCGACTCAAAGCGCGCGGGTATGGCAATCTGGTCGTGATCGACAAACACAAGGCCAACCTGGAAGTGCTTCGCACGGTCCATCCGGACGTCACGGCAATTTACGCTGATCTCGCCGAGCCGGGCGGTTGGGAACAGCACTTCGAAGGCGCGGATCTCGTGGTGATGCTGCAGGCGCAGATCGGCGCCCCCACCCTCGAGCCGTTCATTCGGAATAACATCACGTCCACACGAAACGTGCTCGATGTGATCAAGCGCAATCAGATTCCGTACACCGTGCACATCAGCTCTTCGGTTGTGAATTCCGTCGGCGAAGATTTCTATACCGACACGAAGCGCGAGCAGGAGGAGATCGTGCTCGCCTCGGGCATCGAATGCGTGGTATTGCGGCCCACGTTGATGTTCGGCTGGTTCGACCGTAAGCACCTAGGTTGGCTGTCGCGCTTCATGCATCGCGTGCCGGTTTTTCCGATTCCCGGCAGCGGCAAATACATGCGTCAGCCGCTCTACGTCGGCGACTTCTGCAACGTGATCATCAGTTGCATCGAGTCACGCATCAAGGGCCAGGCATTCAATATCACCGGCCTCGAACGCGTGGACTACATTGACATCATCAGACAGATCAAGCGCGCCACCCGCGCACCGTGCGCGATCGTGCGCATTCCGTATGGTCTCTTTTACGTGCTGCTGAAAGTCTATGCCATGTTCGACAAGAATCCGCCATTCACCGCAGACCAGCTCAAAGCGTTGACGGCCGGTGACGAATTCGAAGTGATCGACTGGGAAGGTATCTTCAAGATCCGCGCTACGCCATTCGCAAAGGCGATGGACGAGACCTTCAACGATCCGACGTATAGCCACATCGCACTGGAGTTCTGAGTAGAGCCACGTTATGAGCGAACAACGCATTGCAGTACTTGGCGCCGGGCCAATGGGTCTCGGTGCAGCATACCAACTCGTCAAAGACGGGCGCAAACCGGTCATTTTCGAAGCGGACGACCGGGTTGGCGGAATGGCCGCATGCTTCGACTTCGGCGGCCTCTCCATCGAGCGCTACTATCACTTCCACGCGATTTCCGATCACGCTTTCTTCGAAGTACTCCGCGAGCTTGGCCTCGAAGAAAAAATGCAGTGGCGCGAAACGAAGATGGGCTACTTCTATCAAGGCCGCGTGCAGCCGTGGGGCAACCCGATGGCGCTCCTTAAGTTCAAAGGGCTGAGCCTGCAGGCCAAATTCCGCTATGGCTTGCATGCGTTTCTGTCGACCAAGCGCAACGACTGGAAGCCGCTCGATCACGTTGAAGCAACGGGCTGGATTCGCCGCTGGATTGGCGAGGAAGCGTGGGAAGTATTGTGGCGGCGTCTGTTCGACTACAAGTTCTACGACTACGCGTACAACCTCTCCGCAGCCTGGATCTGGAGTCGTATTCGCCGTATCGGCCGCTCGCGCTATAACCTCTTTCACGAAAAGCTCGGTTACCTCGAAGGCGGCTCCGATACCTTGCTGGAAGGTATGCGCCGTTATATCGAGGCCAACGGCGGGGAGTTTCGGCTTGGCACACCCGCGCAGAAAGTCGTAATCGAGAACGGCAAAGTCCAGGGTCTTGAAGCCGGCGGCGAGTTCGTCCCGTTCGACAAGGTCATCAGCACGATTCCGCTTCCCTATGTGCCGCGCGTGATGCCGGATCTGCCCACTGACATTCTCGATGCCTTCCGCAGCGTCAAAAACGTAGCGGTGGTGTGCATTATCGCGAAGCTGAAGAAACCGGTAACCGAAAACTTCTGGCTGAACACCAACGATCCGGAGATGGATATTCCCGGCATTGTTGAATACACAAACCTGCGGCCGCTCGATCATCACGTCGTCTACGTGCCTTTCTATATTCCGGGTGAACATCCGAAGTATCAGGAACCGGATTCGGCGTTCATCGACAAAGTGAAACGCTATCTGATGAAAATCAACCCGGCGCTGAAGCCGGACGATTTCATCGACGTCCGGGCGAGCCGGTATCGCTTCGCACAACCGATTTGCGAGCCAGGCTATCTCGACCGACTGCCTCCGATCCAACTGCCGGTGGAAGGCCTGCTAGTGGCCGACACGTCTTACTATTACCCCGAAGACCGTGGCATCTCGGAGAGTATTGGTCTGTCGCGCAAGATGGCGAGGATGATATGACCCGGGCGCATGCACTCGCCAAGCGCACCTTCGTCTCGAAGAGCTTTCTGCTGTTTCTGTTGACCGGCGGCTTTGCGGCCGCGGTCAATTGGGGCAGCCGGATCGTCTACAACATGTGGATGCCGTACTCGGCGGCCATTGTCATCGCGTATATCACCGGGATGATTACGGCGTTCATTCTGGCGAAGCTGTTTGTGTTTACAAAGAGCACACAGTCGACAGGGAGGTCAGTCTTCTTCTTTACGCTTGTCAATCTGGTTGCCGTCGTGCAGACCTGGGTTGTGAGTGTCGGGTTGGCATACTACCTGTTCCCACGGATGGCAATCACCTGGCATGCGCGGGATATTGCGCATGCCGTCGGCGTCGCTGTGCCGGTGTTCACGAGCTACGTGGGGCACAAGCGGTGGAGCTTCAAGCATTGAGAGGCACGTGTGACTTCAGCCACCGGGGGCTACTGCCTGGTCGCGCGATCCCTTGCAGGATTCGCTGCGGCGAATCGCCTCGCCGCAGCGCTTGAAAGGAGTGTACGTAAAGTAGACGATCTATGCGCACATACGATCAATGCAATGGTTTTACTTCTGCCCGGAACACATCCCCGGGCGGCGCGTGGACCAGGAATTCGCCGCCTTGCGTAGACACGATCTCGTAGGGATACCACGGAACCGCGAATCGCGATGCGCTGTTCACCAGCATCAGCAATAACAGCAACGCAGCGCCGTAGCGGGCAAGCGCAATTCTGCTTTTGGTAGCGACGATAACGAACGTCCACATGCACAGAATCAGCGGAACGAAGGTGTACCGCGCACTAACGCCTGACCATCGGACGGGCAACTCCGGCGCGTCACTCCGCACGACGCCGAGCATCCAGAACACGATGGCGAGCGCGAATGCGATCACGCAGGCGGTGCGCCATTTGCCTGGCAAAGCCGCCACACACGCCAGAACCGCAGCGAACAACGCGAATGAAACGTAGAACATCCACTTGCCCAGACCATTGATCCACCGATCCGCGAGCACGAAGTCGAGCACGAAATAGTGGAAAAACGCCCCGCCCCAACCAAAGTGCAAATATTCTATTGCTGCGTGCGCCGCCGGATGGTTTGGCGGGCTTGTCATTAACGTCACGAGTTGAATCAGGCCGCAGGCCATGACGACCAAAAGCGGCAACGTGCAGATGCGCTTTCCAGACCACTTCAGGTGAGCCATGATGCCCAGCGCGGCAACGGGCGAAAACAGAATACTGAACGGCCCCGTAAGAGAGAGCAGACCGATCGCGACGCAGCGGCCGAAAATCAATCTGGTGTCGGTGCGCTGCATGCAATCCCAAATCATCGCGATTAGCACGGGCGCGAGCACCCATTGAAGATTCGTGATGTTCAACCACGCCTCACCATTGTGAGGAATGAGAACGGGTGACAGGCCTATCAGATAGGCGCCGGCGCGCGGTAGATAGCGCGCAGCGATCACATACAGATACATACAGGAAGTCACGGTCGCGAACGTCGTTAGCCAGACGAACGCATGCGGCGTCGCCATGACTGGTCTGAACCACGTGCACACGTACACAAGAATGCGCGGAACCGCATGCAGGTATCCCGCATATGGCGTGATAATGGCTTGAGCGCCTAGTTCGAATCCTTCTTTAATGAAAATGGGCGCGTCTTCCGCCCACAGGTAACCGCGTGTCAGTCGACCGTGCATGCGGATGAAAAGCACGACAAGAGCCAGAATGATTACAAACACGCGGTCGGCTGACGACCGGCGTGACAGCATGTCGTTCTCGACGGTACGAACCGGGGCTATTTGAAACTCGGCCATCGTTATCGCAATACAAAGGAAGTAATCATCGACCAGCACTCGATTTGATCGATCATGGAATGTCGCTTTTACTTTGCGGACCCCGACTTGTCGGCCTCAGGCATCGTCTCCCGAATTTTCTGATGTGCATTCACATTGGCCGAACCCGAATTAATCGGAATTCTTGAGGGATCCAGCACGACGTGTTTGATCATTTTTCGCTTCCACGTATAAGTTATGTGGACCAATCCATCACTCGCCTGTATTACAGCCGGATATGAGAACTCCTGACCGGCTTCGTTCTCGAGATCGAGTACGGTGTGCCATTCCTGATGGTCGTCCGATACCAACACGGTAAGACGGCCGCGCCCCCTATCCTCTGCTAAAAGAGGCGTCGGGTTGAGAACCAAAAGATCGCGGCCATCGGACAAGGTCACCCCGTCGATCCCCGAGTTTGGATTCAAAATTGGTAGCCGCGTAATTTGCGACCAGTGACGCCCATAGTCGATTGACGACAAACTGACCACGTACCCATTGCGGGTTCTGCCCAACGCTTGAAGATGGCCACCATGATGGTTAAATATTGTCGGCTGAATTGCGTCCACGGGTTCTTGCGGCTTGGGCGGCTCAACCTCTTGCCATGAGTGGCCGCCATCATGAGACAACGCGAACCGGATTTGCCAACCGGATTTTTCCGTACTTCCCGGAGAGACGATCGTTCCGTCTTCGAGTTCAATAGGCTTATTCTTCGCTGGCCCTGTGACCCCATCGGGAAGGTGTTCCGGACTGGACCACGTTCGCCCGTGGTCGCGAGATACGATTCGCATCGGCCACCAATTCTGCGACGTTGCGCCCACGGTATAAAAAAGCGTAATAGGTCCATTACGAGGCGAAAAGAGAACGGGATTCCATACCGGAAGTCTCGTACCGTCCGACTGAACACCATTCGCGACTTCGATTGGGGTCGCCCAATGCCCTTGTGTTCTGCGAGAAAGCCAGATCCCCGTGTTGGTCGCCTGCTCTCGAGTGCCTCCAAACCACGCCGCAAGCATCCACCCATTGCCGGCGAGTACGGTTGAGGCGTGGCTGAAATTGGTAACGCAATGTGGGTTGACGCGCTCGCTCAAAACGACGGGCGAGCCGGTATGGAATTGCGACGCGGCAAGTGCACCGTTTGCCGCTTGGACCATACATAGAACAATTAACAACTTACTGGCCCGAGAAAACATATTGTCCCCTGCGCGATTGTTGGCGCTTGCTCGAAGAAGAACTCTGGGCGTAGGGCTCAAAGATGAATTCGGCTACCAATTGTAACCTTCTGTTACGACAAGATTGTGTCCGGTGAGCGGTTCCTGTCCGCGAAACACGGACTTTTCGCACTTCAGCGACTCCCACCGAGAAAGGCAAACGTAAATAAGTAAAGTAAAACTCATAGAATTCGTCATACCGGTCCGAGACAGTCTTGCGGAACTGCAGCCCGGTATGAAATCGTTCGCGGGGCCGCCTGCTGGCACATTACGGATAAAGGTTGCCGCCATCCGCAGAACATCGTGGCGTCTTCGGCGACAATCGGCGGCGCAAGATCCGGGCACAGTTTTGTGACGGCACCTCAACCAACCTGTTCATTACAAACGCAAGAACCAGTGCGCCACAAATCGTGGCGATCCAGACAGGAACCGGCCCGAAGCGCGTATATAGAATGACTAGCGAAACGCTCAGTATCACGTAGTGGTTGAGATATAGGCTGTAAGAGATTTTCCCCAACCAATGCCCAATCGAATAAACACGACCTTCTTTAATGGTGAAGGACAGCGCCATCAGCAAAAATGCTCCGATTGAAACCCCGAGGTCTCCGAAAATGCGTTCACCAATGCTCCAAGGATTGTCGAACGGATAAGCGAACAGAACCAACGCCGCGATCCAGCACATGGCGCGTGACTTTGGTTGCAATAAGACAACTCTGTCAACAATCTGATATCTACAGGAATAGAACCACGCACCTATGACAAAGAACGTACCGTAGTGTGTCGTCAGAAGCGCATCCTGAAGCGGCCAGGGAACGCGGGTAGGCGATCCAGCCAGCGCTGCAATGCCGATGAGCGTCGAACTCAGTACTGCCGCGATAACAGCCCTGAATCGAAAGCGGTTGACGAGAAAGGCAATGATCGGGAATGCTAACGACCATCTCATCTCATGCACAATCGACCACATGGGCGGATTTATCGCGCCAGTATCGTAGCTACCTATCATTTTCAGATGATCAAAGACCACCTGCTTATCAAGGGCGGGGTGCGCTGTGTACATCCAGCCGCGCTCCCAAACATAGCCCGCGTGACCGACAAGCCAGTAGAGCCCAACCGCTACCGCGAGCGACGCCAGGAATGGAGGGTAGAGCCGGACAACCCGCGCCGCTGCAAACGTAAGGTAACGGCGCGAACTCAGTTCGCCATACATATGCGCGAGCGCATAGCCGCTGAGCATGAAGAACACGATCACCGCCTGATGGCCGGCCCAGAAAACACGCAGAGGAGTCCATTTCAACCATCCCCACAGCGGCTCGACCTTGTAAAGCCCTGCCACCGTCGTATGTGCGAAAACGACGATCAAGGCCGCATAGCCCCGCAGCATGTCTAGCGACTGCGCTCGGTCCTTTCCTGCGTCCATCGAATCCACCATGAGTCGCCTCTTCCACCGCACATTTTCAAGACAACGATTTTACCAGTGATTATTCCGGGATTTCTCCGTTCCCTCGATTCAACGGGAGCGGAATCGCCCCTATGCAAGACGTCCATTGGTGGAGCGCGCCCCCGGCGCAAAACACTCTGCCGCGATTGCAGGTCGATTTTCAGATGCCGTACGACAAAGTGACCTCAACGCTTAGCGCGCCGTTTTGATGGTCGTCGCAAATGAATCGCTCGGCGGCGGCGATATCCGGTACGAAACGGCACCGCCGGTCACTAGCGACGTAATGCTCGTCGCGGGCCATTTCACGCTTGCAAAACCATTGACGCTGCAAATGCAAACCAGTAGCAGGAGCACGCTGGCTGCCAACTTTGCTGCAGCACCGTTCGCCGTTGAAAGGCCGATGACAAATGTCCAGAAGCAGAATATGAACGGTACGTAGAGATACCTCGATCCGCCCATCGACCATCGCATGGGGATGTCCGTGCGCCCAAACCGCGCTATGCCAAGCGCCCAGAAGAGGACGGCGAGAAAGAGAAGTGCGACACAGGCAAAACGATAATTCCTAGGCGTCTTGTATAACGCATATCCGCAACATGCGATAGCGACAAGCAACACGCAAATACGCAGAGCATTAGGCCATTTATCGTTCAGTGAAGCAGGACTTATAAAATCCAGAACGAAAAATCGAAGGAAAGAACGGATCCAATTAAAATCAGCCGGATTGAATTTGACCAAACCGCCTTGCGAGTTCGCGTGCAGCAAGCACGCAACCTGTGCCGTAATCGCCAATCCGTAAGCGACGAACAATCCCCACGTGCGGTGCGACCAATTACGCCGCCCTTTGATCCAGGCAGCGCCAATCACGAACACGCTAAACACCAGGCCGAACGGGCCAGTGAGAGCAAGCAGCACGATCAGCACCGAGTCGAGATAAAACACTCGCGCCGGAAAAACCTGTTCGGCCACGAATTCTCGCCAAAGCAGAACGAGAAGTAACGGGCCAAGGATCCATTGGAGATTAGTCACGGTTAGCCATATTTCGCCATCCTGAGGTACGACAGTCAGCGCAAGCGCGAAACACACGGCCGCAACCCGGCCGAGATGGCGATGCACAGCGGCAAATAGCAGCGTGGCGGCGCCGGCGAGCACGATCGCGCAGATCCACGCGAGGACTAGCGGTGCATGGGCAGGCGAGCCCACTGATGCGTACGCCGCGACGATCAGGCGCGGAACGGCGTGAAGATAGCCTGCGTACGGTACAAATATCGACCCCAATCCCTGGTCGTAGCCACCCTTGAGAAAGATGGATACGTCTTCTGCCCAAAGAAACCCTTGTGTCAGGCGCTCCGGCATGCGCGCGAAAGTCAACCCGAGAGTTATTGCGAAAATGGCTAACAGATAGATCCCATTGCATGCCTCGGCATTCATCGGCAGCCCATTCGAACTGGGCGTGATGGGCGCCCCCGCTGCCCAATTAGGATCTCTGGAATTCATAACTTTTTATTGGTCGATACGAGATGTGCACACGGACAGCAATTGCTGCAATGCAGGCGCATGCGGGCGAGCGCAACTTGATGCGCGACCCGCCACTACGGGTGCAATATTAACTAAGACTGAGCAAAGAATGCCTTCAAAATGGCCACAATCTGCGCGCCTGCCGTCCCGTCCCCAAACGGATTCCTACCAGCGGACATCGCCTGATAAGCAGCGGCATCGTCGAGCAACCGTGCGGTCTCGCGAACGATCGTATCGACATCCGTACCCACCAGCTTATTCACACCCGACTCGACGCCTTCCGGCCGCTCGGTGACATCGCGCATCACCAGAACCGGCTTGCCCAACGCAGGCCCCTCTTCCTGAATGCCGCCGGAATCGGTCAGGATGATATGACTCGCCGCCATGAGCCGCTGGAACGGCTTGTAAGTCAGCGGCTCTTCCAGATAGATGCCCGCCTGACCGCTCAACACGCGGTTGACCACCTCCCGGACCTTCGGATTCATATGCACCGGATAGACGATGCGCACATCCGGATGCGCCTCGGCGATTTTCCGCAACGCGGTGCAGATGTTTTCGAACCCAGGCCCGAAGCTCTCGCGACGATGCCCCGTCACCAGCACGATTCGCCGCCCTTCCGCGAGCGCGGCCTCGACGCGTTCCGGCAACGCGACATGCTCGTGCTTCAGGCGCTCGAGCATCAGATACAACGCGTCCACCACGGTATTGCCCGTCACGAAAATGCGGTCCGCAGGCACCTGCTCCGCCAGCAGATTCTTCTTCGACAATTCCGTCGGCGCGAAGTGGACGTCGGTCACGAGTGACGCCACGCGCCGATTGAGTTCCTCCGGAAACGGCGCGGCCATGTCGTGACTGCGCAGTCCGGCTTCGATGTGCCCGACGCGAATGCGTCGATAGAACGCCGTCAATGCGGCCACCTGTACCGTCATCGTATCGCCCTGCACGAGGATGATGTCAGGCGACTGCGCGGCGAGGAATTCATCGATCGCGGTGAAGAGTCGCGCGCTAAGTCCGGCCAGTGACTGATTCTGCGACATCACGTCGAGACTCGCGTCCGGCGTCACGCCGAAGTCCGCGAAAGCCTGCATCAACATTTCCCGGTGCTGCCCGACCGAACACAGGCACACGTCGAAATCATCCGGAGCCGCGCGCAGGGCCTGCACGACCGAAATGACCTTGATCGCTTCCGGCCGCGTGCCGGCAAACACCACTACTTTCTTCTTTGCCATGGTAGATATCCTTTGAAACCGGCAGCTTTAGACCACTTCGGGCCGCGCATCGGTCAACTTGAAGTAACGGCTTTGACGCTGCGGCAGATATGACGCATAGCGTACGCAATCGGCGTTCGTGCGAGCCAGGATAGCCGCGAAAATTTCCGCGTGCCGCGTGTAGGCTTCCGTCGGCGTCATGGACTGGAACGACTGCTGCAGACCCTCGCGCGGCTTGCGCACCGGCCGCTCTGCGTGTTCGACCATCGTTCTGGCCAGTTCGTCGCGAACCGCGGGCAAATCCCACTCGTTGGCGATGGCCTGATAAAACTCGGCGCCGTCCAGTGTCGACCAGTCGTCACGATAGGCGCGAATCACCGTGCTTGCGTCGCCAATCAACTGTTCGCGAGCGCCACCGACGTCGGTGGCGATGACCGGCGCGTTACGCTGCAGCGCCTCCGATATCGCCAGACTCCAGCCTTCGGTAAAGGACGGCATCACGACCGCGCGCGCCAGATCGACGAATCGATAGACGTCGGACCGGTAACCCGGCATCGACACCACGCCTTGCAGGCCATGATGCGCAATGCGCTCCTGGAGCCGCGCGGCGTAGCCGGCATCGGCGTGTTTGCCGAGTATCACGAGGCGGATGTCGGGCCGCTTCGCATGGGCGATCGCAAACGCGTCGATCAGCAAACCTTGCCCCTTCACCGGGTTGATCGAAGCGACGTTGACGAACACCGGACTATCCGCCGGAAAGCCGAGTTCCTCGCGCAGCGCGAGGTCGCGCTCCGGTTCGAGCAGGGGCTTCGCGCTGCCCGAGTCGCAGCCGTTGGGCACGACGATCATGCGATCCGCGCTCAAGCGCAGATTCACATCGGCGAACATGGCGACGTTGGCGGACACGCAGATATAGGCGTCCGTCACTTCGTCCACGCGACGCCACTGCTCCTTGCCTGCGGCGTCGAGCCACATGTACATGTTATGGACGGTCTGCACAAACGGGATGTTCAGCGAAGCGCAGATATCGCCGAGCGACAGCGAATAGTGCGCATTGACGAGCGCGACCCGCCGCTCGACCAGCACTGCGCGAAGCTCAGCGGGATCAGCCGGCAGACGCACGTAGTTAAATTGGCGTTGCTTGAGTTCGGCCTCGGCCTCGGCCGCGATTTCGCCGGTGACGCCGAGCATCGGCTGAAAGCCCATCTTGCCCAAACGTTCCAGCAGATCGAAGACGACACGCTCGAGACCGCCCACCATGAAGCTATCAACTTGCAACATGACGACCGGCGCGACCGACGGCTTGAAGACGGCAGCATCCGGCACGATCAGCGACTGCGTGCTATTGATCGCCTTCCAGAAACGGCGTGCGGAATCGACGATATTCGCGGGCGCTGCCTCGATCACCATAGGGTGCAGCAACGCCAGTCCCAGGAACACCTGATGGTCGAGCGCGATACACAAGTCCACATGATCGTAGACCTCACTGCGCAATGCGTACGGATTGTCGCCGGCCTCGAACACCACGACGACAACCACGCCGGGCGGTTGCGGCGTCAAAGACGGCACATCGGCGGCGGCGATGATTTTCAGTTGCGTATCAATGGCGTTCAGGTCGCTCGCGCCACGCTCGCCTGCCGGCAAAACGGACGAGAGCGTTTCACTCGACGCCCAGCGCGGCGCGTCCGTGTCGAACTGCCCGAGCCACTGCGCGACGCGCCGTTCGTCGAGCAGCAACGGCGCATTGGGAAAGCGCTTGACGGGCGCCGGGGCCGGTGGAGGAGCCGGCGCCGGAGCAACCGGTGCGGGCTGACGTGACCGGCCCGCTGCGCCGAGCCGCCGCGAAAGCGCACGAAACGCGCGGCGCAACCGGGCCTTCAAGGTTCGCGCAGCCAACGCACGCAGCGTCTCGCTAATGAGTTGTTGATCCGCCAGCGCCGATGCGAGGCGAGACTTTTCCGTTTCATCAGCAGCAACGATCTGTCTGAGAGCAGCCACTTCCCTATCCCTCTCGCTAATCACGCCTTCGAGGCGATCCAGTTGAATCCTGCCTGCGTGGATCACGCCTTCAAGACGATCCGCCTCGTGCCTACCCGCCTGAATCACGCCTTCCAGGCGAGCCGCCTCGTCTTTACCAGCCTGGATCACGCCTTCGAGGCGAGCCTCCTCGCCCTTGCCTTGCTGAATGACGCCTTCCAGACGCTGTGTCTCACCGTACAAGAAGGTATTTCGCTCCAGCAGGACTTCGATCTGCGTGTCCTTTGCTTCGAAAACACGCTCATAGAAGCCACGGTGCTCACGCCATACCAGCCCCGGCCGATATTCGGCATCGGCGAGATAATTCAGAAGATAAGCACACCGCGCACCCAATTCGGCCAGTTGGGAAACTTCCGGCAGCCCGAAGCTCAATGGCTTCGCGAGGTCGCCGAGAATGTTGACCCAGTCGCCCGACAGCACCCGCTGGACTTCCTGCACCGCTCGCTCGAGACACCGGCGCGCGGCCTCATAGTCACGGCGAATCACGGCGAAGCTCGCCGCCAGGTCGAGCGCGGCAACCGTCTTGGTCGCCAGCAGCGGACTAAAAGGAACCGGGTCCAACGCGGCGCACTTCAACGCCCACGATTCGGCCCCCTCCAGATCGCCTACCGCCTGCAAGAGTTTTGCCGCCACGTAACTCTGCGAGATCGACCATCGCAAATACTGCGCGTCGCCCTTGTTCGTATCGACGTACGCCTGAATTTCCGCCACACATGTGCGCACCGTTTCCGCCGAAGCCCGCGCCGCGAGCACGCGATACGCGTGGCCACAAAGCGCCGCGCCGTAGTCGGCGGTGTCGTGCGGAGCCTGCTCCAGGACTCGCGCTTGCAGGCTTCCCAATTCGGCGTCGTTATTCATGCGCGTGCCCATGGTCACCATGCTCCTGAAGAGCCATGGATTCACCATGCTGCGCCCGTCCGGCAGTACGTTGAACGCGGGCGAATCGGCGTGCTCGTACATCGTATCGACGAATGCCGAGGCGTCCGCGCCGACGGGATCGCGCATCGAGACGACGATCAGGTGGCCGTCACCGGCTGCGGTGCGCTCGTCGAGTGCGATCTTGCGCCATGCGAAGTCCGACGGCGCATCCGGCGGCGAAACAAACGCGCATTCCGGCAGCCAGTCTGTGTGAGTCGAACCTGTAGCCGAACGCAACAGTTCGACAGGAGACTGCGTTTCGACTGAAGCGTCGCCCACGCTTTCCAGCGCGCGAAGCCCCAGAATCAACCGCCCACCGGGCCGCACGATGTCGGCGAGTCGCGGCCAGTCGAGCGGCGCGAAACGACGAAGGTCGCGGCAAATCACCACGTCGAAAGAATGGCGTGCAAGACCGCGCAATTCCTCACCGGACCACGGCCTGAAATCGACACGTCCGGCGACGCCATATTGAGTCAACGCATAGCCGCACCGCAGCGCGTCCGGCAAGACGCCCAGCACGTGGCGCGCAGTCGAGTTCTGCGCGACGATGTAGGCGCCGCTGCCGGCCATATCGTCCAGCACGAGAACGGTGTCGCCGACCCGAACGAAACTGTCGATCTGCGTCACTTCGGCGACTGCCGTTCGCGACGCCCGGTCGGTATGCCGCAAGGCATCTTCGGCTAGCGCCGGACTTTGGTCCATCGACGCGTTCGCAGCACGCTCGAACGCGCAGACTTCATAGCCGCCCAACGGGGGCAGCGGATAAGTCAGCCGCGCGAAACTCAAACGGGCGTGAATGCGGAACCCGAGTTCGAAGGCGCGTTTTTTAGTGCGCTCGGCGGATGGAGCGTCGATCCCGCCCTGCGTGACCGGGGCCACTAGCGCGACGTTCGCGATACCCGCATCCGCGATCAGCTTGAGCCAAAGCGCCGCGTCGGCGGCCTGGCCGTCCGGCGGGAGAACCACGATTGCCGCGTCGAAAGATTCGCGCTGGGTCATGTCGAGAGCGGGCGCCGTAGCGGACGCCGCCTCGATCCGATTGGACACGAACCGATGATCGGCTTGCGCGCCGCCATCCGCGTCGAGCGAAAGCGCGTGCGGGTCGGTTCCCGCGGCCAGCAGGAAGTCGAGTGCGAGAGCGGCGTGCGCGCCCACGTACAGGATCTTGCCGTGCCCGAAACAGGTTACGCACTGGCGCAAGCATGCTCGCACATCGTGGCTTGAAAACACGGTCATACAGTCAACACCAAGGTTTTGTACGGCGAGCCGTTTTGTCGAAGAACGTCAGTCGCACCGGTTGGCGCGCTGACAGGCGTTGACTTACGAGGCTTCGCCGGTGGGTGCTTCAAGTTCGGCGCGCATGTGCAGATCGCAAACGCCGCCGAAGAAATGCGTGTCGACACGCGCGCGGACCATGAAGAAGGCCGCCTCGTCGATCCAGTGCAAGATCGCCTGGTCGGAGAAATTCATCGACTCCTGGTGAATCAGCGACGCCTGCACTTCGTAGAAGTTTTCGCCGAGCGCGCAGCGGTCCATCGTAAAGACGACGGAATGCTCCTCGCCCGCGCGAAACTTCCGGTTCCAGAAAATAAAGCCGTCCTGCTTCGCCGCGATCAGTTCAGCGTCCTGGTTGAATGTCCCCCAGGAATACATCTTGATGCCTTCCTTGTTGCGGATACGCAGATTGACATAGAGCTTGTCCATGTCCTGACGGATCGAGAACTTCACCACGACCTTGATCGTGTCGCCCGTGTAAAACGTGGTGCATTGCTCGCCCGCGCCGTCCAGTACGGAGACGTCCGTAATCATCGCTTCCAGGCTGCCGAATTCGAATTTGCCTCCTTCGTTGCGGGCCTCGCTTTCCACCTGATCCGTTGCGTCCGCGACATCCGACACCGCTTCCGCGAGATGTCCCTCCGCGGCTGCGGCCGCGAGCGGTTGCGCCGCTTCGGCGGGCGCAGCGGGCGTGGCGGGCGCATCAGGCGCGGCCGGCTCCGCGGGCGCGGCCAGCGCCTCAACCTTCGCGGCTGTGTCCGCTTTCAACGCCTGCTTGTGCTCGGCGATCTCCTTCTGCTTCGCGAGGTTTTCCTCGTCGTGCAACAGCTTGCGATAGGCCAGCACGACTTCGCCCGACGGCCCTGCCGCCATCACCTCGCCGTGGTGAAGCAGAATCGCGCGGTCGGTAAACGTCCGGACCGATTCGATGTCGTGCGACACGAACAGAATCGCGACGCCACGATCGCGAAGCTGGCGAATGCGTTGATAGCATCGCTTCTGGAACAGCGCGTCGCCCACCGCCAATGCCTCGTCGACGATCAGGACATCCGGGTTCAGTTGCACCTGCACCGCGAACGCGACACGCACCATCATCCCGCTCGAGTAGTGCTTGACGGGCTGGTCGAAGAAATCGCCGATCGCCGCGAAGCGGATGATCTCCGGCATCGCCGCGTCCATCTCCTTGCGCGTCAGACCGAGAATCGAACCGTTCAGGTACGCGTTCTCGCGGCCCGTGAACTCCGGATTGAAGCCGCTGCCCAGTTCGAGCAGGGCCGCTACCCGGCCATGCACCTGCACGTCGCCCTGCGTGGGCGACAGCACGCCCGCAATGATCTGCAGAAGCGTCGATTTACCGGCGCCGTTGCGGCCCACGATACCTACCGCTTCGCCCTTCTTCACGTCGAAGGAGATGTTGCGCAGCGGCCAGAATTCGCCGAAGAACTGACGACGGCCACGAAGGAGCATCTGCGCCAGCCGATGATGAGGCTTCGCATAAAGTTCGTAACGCTTGCTCAGCTCGCGAACGTGGATAGCTATATCGTCCAAGACCACTCTCTTTGTTGATGAACAGCTTTAAAGCAAGCTGTAATCGGAAGCCAGCCGCCCTGCGTGCGCGGCGGCCCCGGTTGAGCCGACTAGGTCAGCGCCTCGATGAGTTCCTTCTCGCCGGTGGCCTTCTGCTCGACCAGCCGCTCGCAGATCTGCCTGTTATGCGCGGCCATTTCCATGCGCGTCGCCGCGTCGGGAATGCGCCCCTTGGCGAAATCCTCGACACTCACGTAACGCATGCCATACGTGTTGAAATCGCCGATATTGGGCGTATCCACGATGGGAACGATGCCGAATGCCAGATACTCGATCAGCTTGGTCGGGCAGGACACGTGGTTCACCACCATGTCGTCCCGCAAAATGAAACCGAAATGGCACTGCTGATAGACCTGGTTGAGTTCAGCACGGGTCGCACTCGCCACATGGAAGTTCGGGTGGGCCTGAACCTCGGGTGACGCCGCGTTTCGCATCACATCGATATCCGGCGTGTACATCCACCAATCGGCGCGATCCAGGGCTCGCGCAATCACGTTCAGCATGGCGGGTACGTTTTGCCACTTCTGCGTGCCGCCGGCATAAATGACTGTAGGTCGGCCGTCCTTGTAAGGCCGCGCGGCTTCGCTGCCCTCTTCCAACGCGAAGATGGGCAGTACGATGACTTTTGCCCGCAGCAGTTCGCGATACTTGTGCGCGAGGTAGTTACCCATTGCCTGCGAAACCACGATCACGCGGTTCGCTTTCTCCGCAGCCATCCGTTCACAGTCGTCATGAATGCGCGCGGAGAAGAAATCATTGTGCATCCGAAACTCTTCGGGTACGACACCATGCACATCGAGCACCCATTTCAGGCCCGGTACGCGAAGCGCCGCTTCCGCCGCGGCATTCGGCATGCGCAACACGCTGTGGAAATAAGCGCGCTTGAAGCGACGTGCCAGCAGCGCCACGACGCGGCGCTGATTGACCGACGACAACGAGATATTCAGGACCCAGGCGTTATGGGCCGCCCGCTCGATAAAGGGCTTCGCCTCCGGATGGTCCCGCACATCGCAATACACCCGGTGCTTTGAAGGAAACAGCGAGTCGATCGCCTTGACGCGCTGAAAGTAGCCGTCCCGCTCGCGCTCCTTGGTCGGATACGGTGCGAAGAAAAGAATTCCGTTGCTGTCGAACAGCAGTTGCAACAGTTCGTATCCGCGGACCAGCTTGCTCACCTTTGAAGTGGGGAACTGCGCCGCGCGCGCCAGCCGGTTCATCGCACGTTGCATCAGACCGAGCGGCTTGTCTTGCGTCCTGGCGGCTTGTATGACCGTCAGTTCATGGGCCATTCCCGACGTTCTCGCGACCAGCGCGTCCAGATCACGAGCCAGCGTTTCGAAGCGGACCGCCATGCGTTGCGTGATTTCGGGCGAGACACCTTCACTTTCCGCCGACAGGTATTGCTCGATGTCCGCGGCAATGGCGCTGATCGCCGGCAGCAACGAGGCCGCCGACGCAGGCTCATCGACCTGCCTCCCCATCACCATTGAACGCAGGTCGGTCAACTGCTCCGCCTGGTTGCGCGCAATCTCGCCGCTGAGGTGTCTGGAATAGGCTTCGAGGCCCTCCACGAGGGTGCGCATTTGCGTGGCGTACAGGTGATGCGTTTCGAGGTGAATCGGAAAGCGCTTCGGCGAGGCGATCGCAAACAACGAATCCTGCATCCAGGCGGTCACGGACAGGCGCGTGCGGTCCTTCCATGCGCGGCCGTGCTTCTCTTCGAAGCGGGCGCGGTTCTGCGCTGCGAAGCCCTGCGCCTCGACGACATCCAGCTTGCCGAACGACGCCGATCCCCAGTGATGGATATACACGTCGCGGGCCACGTGCATCTTGAAGCCACCTTCGAGGATGCGCACGCAATGGTCATCGTCTTCGTAAGCGCCTGGAAAGAAGCGCTCGTCGAGCCTGCCCACGCGCTCGATCAGTTCGCGGGAAAACAGCACACAGTAGTAGCTCAGGAAGTCGCTATCGACCGTCAAACCGAGCCAGCCTTCCCGCCGGCGGATCGCGAATTCGGTGAGCGCCGGCATGTCGAGCACGGCGCTGCCCTCGCCCAGCCTGTTGCGGTCGCCAAGCTGGTAAGGAATGGGGATTCCCTGCTCGTTGTTCGACGCATTCGTCAGCGGGCCGATCGCATCCTTATCAGCCGCGACCAGGTAATCGAGCCAATGGTCGGTGACGATGACATCGCTATTGAGCAGGCAGATGTGCGTAATGGTCGGATCCGCCAGACAGTACTCGATGCCGATGTTGTTGCCACCGGAGAAACCGAGGTTCTTGTCCTGCTGAAAAAACTGACCTTGCAAGCCATGCTGTGCGACCGCGTTCTCGAACGTGGCCTGCACGGCGGCGCGTTCAGCCGGCCGCGATGCGTTATCGATCGCGGCCACCACGAATTCCGTATCGCTTCGGGTCTTGATCAGACTCTCGATCGCAAGCGCGAACACCTCCGCCGAGTTGAAGGTGACGACAACGATACCAACACGCGCCTTCTTGCTATTCATTATATTAATCCAATGCCTGCCGACGTTAATTCGACTTATATCTTTTGGCGAAACGTTTAAAGCACATCAGGAAATCCCTTTTTGGATTTCATGAAAAACCAGTAACATGCGCTTAGAAAAGCAATGGACACGGCCAGTTGAATAATCATTCCCACCGGGTCCGGCCATTCGCCAAAGAAAAATACGTGCCGAACATTTTCCAGTACCGGCGTAAAAGGATTCATCGCGACCGCGAATCTGAGGATTTGCGGCACCATATCGAGCGGGTAGAAGACCGGGCTCAGATACATGATCGCCATGGAGAGCGGCGGGACCAGCAGCTTGATATCGGGCAGATACACGCCGAGCGACGCCAGCAGATAAGTCAAACCCAGCACGGCGAAAAACATCGGCAGAAGAACCACCGGCAGCGCAATCGAGGACAGCGGCGGCAAGCCGACGAACACCAGATTGAACACGAGCAGAAGGCCGTAGCCGATCGCGGCGTTCACGACCGCGGACACGGTAATCGCGAGCGGCAATACTTCGAGCGGGAACACGACCTTTTTGATAAAGTTCGGATTCTCCCGCATCAGCATCGGCGCGCGCAGAAAACACTCCGAAAAGAACGTGTAAGTAATCAGTCCACTGAAAAGAATCAATGCGGAAGCCTTACTGTTTAAGGTGCCACCCGACCAGCGCGCCTTAAACACCACGCTAAAAACAAAGAAATAGACCAGCAATGTGAGGATTGGCGTAACGAGCATCCAGACGGAGCCAAGCGCCGAGCCACGGAATTTAGTCGCAAGGTCACGGCGGACAAAATCCCACAAAAGCGACCGATGCCGCAAAACTGAAATTTGCATTGATAGATTCCGACAAACCGTTCGCGCCTCGATCGTCAAACCGATGCAAACGGTGCTAAAAATTCCGGCGGCGTGTTTGCGAGCGCGCCGGAACGTAATGAATATTTCTGGATACAGCCGCCGTCATCTTAACCCGGCATTCTGCCGCAGCGAACTGAACCCAGTCAAATCAGGCCTTTACCGCAGCCCCGCCCCGCGCGCCGCCTGGCCGACGCGCCGACGCAAGCGTGCGTGGGCGCCACTATTCGAACTGACCGATGCGTGGCGGCGACGCGAGCGTAAACGGCAGAACCTCGCAGCTGAGCGACAGATTGGGGTTGTACGCGGGGTCCCGTTCGAACCAGCCTTCCCAACGTGCCTCCATGCGGCGAATTTCGCTCAGGAAACGTTCGTACTTGGCGGGGTCATGGTCCGAGCCGCGGGTCGCCGATTCGTGGTGGTACAACTCGGCGTACGGCGTCCAGATATTGCGGTAGCCCGCTTTGACGAGCTTCATGCAGAAGTCCACGTCGTTGAAGGCGACCGCCAGATCTTCTTCCAGACCGCCCACTTCGTCGTAGACCGACTTCTTGACGACGAGACATGCGGCAGTCACGGCCGACAGATTCTGCGTCGCAACCGCGCGGCCGAAATAGCCGAAATGCCCGCGCTTCATCATGTGATGCATATGGCCGGCAATACCGCCAAGACCGATCACCACGCCACCGTGCTGCAACGCGTCATTCGGATACCACAAACACGCACCCACCGCGCCGGCACGCGGCAAATGGGCAAGACTGACCATTTCATTCAGCCAGTCCGGCGAGATAACTTCAATATCGTTATTCAGCAGACACAAATACTCACCGGTCGCCAAACGGGCTGCGTGATTATTCAGCGCGGAGAAATTGAACGGCGATTCATCGCGTAAAACACGCACATTGGGACGCTGCGACACCTCATCGAAATATCTCAGCGTTTCTGGCCTCACACTGCCGTTATCGACGATGATGATTTCAAAGTTCTGATAGAGCGTGCGCGCGAAAATACTGTCGATACATTGCTTGAGCAATGCGAGTCCATCGCGGGTCGGGATGATAATCGACACTTTGGGCTGTGGACTCGGCAGCGTATAACGCACGCGCAGCACGCCGAGCGTTTCGATCGGGTGCTCGACCGTCGCGCTGATGTTCGCCCGCTTCAAGTGGTCTTCCAGAGCGCGAATGCCGGCAACCAGCGCATAAGGCTTCTCGCTGCCGCTGCCCGCCGTACTGCCGGGAACGATTCTCCAGTGGTAGAGCACATGCGGAATGTGAATCACGCTGTCGTCGCCGGCAAGCTCGACGCAACGCAGAGCCAGGTCGTAATCCTGGCTGCCTTCGAAACCCTTTCTGAATCCGCCCGCTTCCCGCACCAGCTTCGTCTCGAACACGCCCAGGTGCGAAAACATGTTCTGCGTGAGGAACATCTGCGGATTCCAGTCGCACTTGAAATAAGGCGTGGTCCGCTTGCCTTCCGTGGTGAGCTTGTCTTCGTCGCTATAAAACATCCGCCCTTGCGGATGCAGATTGATGTAGCGCGCCACCATGTAGAGCGCGTGCGGCGGCAGCAGGTCGTCGTGATCCAATAAGGCCACGTATTCGCCCGTGGCGAGCGCGAGCGCACTATTGCTTGCTTCGGAAATGTGGCCGTTCGTCTCGCGGAAGACGACCTTGATGCGGCTGTCGGCCGCGGCGAACTCCTGCAACACGGCCTTGACGTGCGGCTGGGTCGACGCGTCGTCGGCGATGCATAGCTCCCAGTGCGGATAGATCTGCGCCTGAACCGAGGCGATCATTTCGCGCAGCAATCGCTCGTCGCTATTGAACGTGGGCACGACAACCGAGATCAACGGCTTGCGCGTCAACCGATCGAGCTCCGCTTCGATTTCGGTTCGCTTGGCGGGTGTGACGGTGTCATACATGCTGATCCACTCATGGTAGATCTCGTCACGCGGCGGACCGTCGGCGAAGCCGCGACCGCTCTTCAAGCGGCGCACGCGCGCCACGACGCCCGGCAGGCCCTCGCGCCATATCACCGATGCGTAATAGCCCAACGCACTGCCCAAGCCGCCCCTGACCTCGGCTTGACGCTCGATGGTGCTGAAAGCGAGCCGCACCGCCAGCCCGACACGCGAAACCGACCGCAGCGGCGCCGTGAGCCGCCACGAGGTCGAACTACGCAGCGCCGTATTTTCGACTTCCAGCTGCAGAATCCGATTGTTCAACTTGGCGATCGACTCACCGTCGCGCAACGCGTCATCCAGCAGTCTTTCGAGCAAGGCCACGCGCCCCTGAAGGCGGCTCACATCGGCGGTGACATTCGACACCGGCTCGCTCTGGGAAAGGTCCTGACGGACCCCATCCTTCTGCTGCTCATCCAATTTTGTATTCATGCATTTTCCTTCCTGCGCATCCGACGAGGATGACTGCCACCCATAGGGCGCCTGACCAATGGCACCGGCTGCTGCCGAACCGCGTTTCTAAAGCCTGCCCAGGCGCCCGCGAATGCCATCCCATAGTCCGCGCAAGGCCATTTTCAAATGAGCCATCCGCTGTGAGGGCATGAGCGAATAAATCACCAGCCTCACGGGAAATTTGACCAGCTCGGACGACTTCCAGGTCCAGGGGACATACGAACGGCCGATCAGCACGACGGCGTTACGGAACAGGTAGTAATGGCGCAACGGGCTGTGCATGGGATACGCCCGGCCCAGTACGCGAACCGGTTCGCCCCCCAGTTCATGGCTCATGTGCACCCACGGCACGCCCAGCACCCGATACCCTTTTTGCTTGGCACGCACACACCATTCCAGGTCGACGAAATCGATGAAAAGCGCGTCGTCCATCGGGCCAATACTCGACCACCAGCGAAGGTTGATGCACGACCCGGACGAAATCAGAAAATCGACGTCGATGGGCCGATCGCCCTGCGGCGCAATCCTTTCGAGCGTGCCCCACTTGAAGCGCACGAACGGCGCGAGGCCACGCAAGCGCGCATCTTCGTAGGCCGGGCCCGCCAGCGCGACGCGCTCGCCCGAAGCATTCGCCTCGGCGATGACCTTCGGCAATTCGGTGAACAGCGACGCGGGCGGCTCGCTGTCCTGATCGAAGAGGATCGCCATATCGAAGCCGTCGCGAAGCAGCGCCTCGACACCCTGATTGATCGCCGTCGCGATGCCCGCATTCTCACCGTTGGGCAGATAGTCGATGGAGCCGGCCAGTCCCAACTCGCCCGCTGCGCGAATGCCCGGCGTGTTGTCGACCACCACGCAGTGCATCCTCGCCGCGAGCCGGTTCGCCCGCTCGATACAAGCCGCATCCGGATTGTAGAAAACGACGACAGCACCCGCGCGCGATGTCTGCGCTATGTCGCTCAACGCTCGGCCAGACAAAGTTGCAAGGCGTCGCGCCAATCCGGCGCCTCTACGCCGAACGTCCGCGCCAGCTTGTCATTCGACATGCGCGAATTGCCGGGGCGTTTTGCCGGCGTGGGATAGGAAGCCGCCGGAATCGGTTTGACGATGGGTGTTTTCGCAAGGCCGGACAATTCAAAAATAGCCTGCGCAAACCCATGCCACGACGCCGCGCCCGTCGCGGTCAGGTGATAGACGCCAGAATGCGCCTGCCACCAGTCGCTCTGGCCCGGTGCCACGGCCTGCGCGAGCACGTTCGCGCTCAGCGCGGCAATGGTTTTCGACCAGGTGGGCGCACCGATCTGATCTGCGACCACGCTCAGTTCGTCGCGCTCCGCGCCGAGGCGCAGCATGGTCAACAGGAAGTTCTTGCCTCGCGTGCCGTACACCCAACTCGTCCGAAAAATGAGATGCGCGCAACCGCTCGCGGCAATAGCCTCTTCGCCGGCGAGCTTGGTGCGCCCGTACGCGTTTTGCGGATCTGTCGGATCGTCTTCGACGTAGGCGCCTTCTTTCTCGCCGTTGAATACGTAGTCGGTCGAATAGTGAACCAGCGCCGCACCGAGCTTTTTCGCTTCTTCGGCGAGTACGCCCGGCACTTCGCCGTTCACGCGCATGGCGAGATCGAGTTCCTCTTCCGCCTTGTCGACCGCGGTATAGGCCGCGGGATTGACGATCAGCGTCGGCTGAATTTTCCGAACGACGGCACGAACCTGATCCAGATCGGACAGATCCATGGCGGCACGGTCGACAGCGACCACCTTGCCGAGCCCTTGCAGCGTACGTGCAAGCTCGAAACCCACCTGGCCGTTTACGCCGGTGATGAGGATCGTCCGCCTGGCATCATGTGCGCTCATGCGACAACCCCTTAAGCGAAGACTTCGGCATCGGCGAGACGCTTGGCCGCCGCGTCTTTCGCCGCGAGCAACGGGTCGGAGTCGATCGGCCATTCGATGCCGATCTCCGGATCGTTCCAGAGGATGCTGCGCTCGTGCTCGGGATACCAGTAGTCGGTGGTTTTGTAGAGGAATTGCGCGGACTCGGACAACACCACGAAACCGTGCGCAAAGCCAGGCGGCACCCACAATTGCCGATGGTTGTCGACAGACAGCACCACGCCGACCCATTTGCCGAAATTCGGCGAGCTCTTGCGGATGTCGACCGCGACGTCGAACACTTCACCCTCAACCACGCGCACGAGCTTGCCCTGCGCATTCTGGATCTGATAGTGCAGCCCGCGCAGCACGCCTTTCGCGGAGCGCGAATGGTTGTCCTGCAAGAACTCGACGCCGGGCTCGACCTGTTCGGCGAATTCCTGCGCATTGAAGCTCTCGAAGAAAAAGCCTCTCGCATCGCCGAACACTTTCGGCTCGATGATCTTGACTTCGGGCAGTGCGGTAGCGGTTACTTGGATGGCCATGCCACTTGATCCGTAAGAATGTTTTGCAGATATTGCCCGTAGGCATTCTTGGCGAGC